>JAAXJD010000018.1 GCA_012270005.1 Flavobacterium sp.
ATGCGGGCTGTTCTACCGTAGAGGAGGTGTACTCTATGGCCATATTGCTACATGAGGCTAACCTCCTCCACAAGAGTTTGCTTTATGCTACAGATATAAATCCGCTGGTGCTGTCATCGGCTAAAAGCGGCGTTTTCCCGCTGCGCATGATGAAACAGTATAGCGAAAACTACCTGGCTTCGGGTGGCAAACAGGATTTTTCCAAATACTGTATTGCTAACTATGGTATGGCAAAGTTTGATAGCCATTTTACCGAAAAAATGGTATTCTCCCAGCATAACCTGGTGTCAGACAGTTCGTTTAACGAATTTGACCTGATACTGTGCCGTAATGTACTTATCTATTTTGATAAGGAGCTGCAAGACCGGGCGCTTACCCTTTTTGATGAAAGCCTTTCACCCCTGGGGTACATGGCGCTGGGCACAAAGGAAACCATGAAGTTTTCTACCATACAAAGAAAATACGAGCAATTACGAAGGGAAAAAATATGGAAAAAAATACAGTAAAAGGCAGCCGCATACTGCTTATAGGCGGTTCGGCAGGCAGCCTGGAAGTGCTTATTAAAGCGCTACCGTTGTTGCGACCCGTATTGTCTTTTCCGGTAGTAATTGTATTGCACAGAAAAAGCTCTGAAGATAAACTCCTGGAAGATTTAATTGCTGCCAAAACTGCGGTTCCGGTGGCGGAAATTGAAGACAAGACACCCATAACCCCAGGTAATATTTATGTAGCTCCGTCAGACTATCATCTCCTGTTTGAAAGCAATGGCGTGGTAGGGCTCGATGTTTCTGATAAAGTAAATTACAGCAGGCCCAGTATAGACGTTTGTTTTGAATCGGCTGCACGCGTTTATGGTACAGGTGTAACCGGCATATTACTTTCGGGTGCTAATGCCGATGGCACAGCAGGCCTTAAGGAAATCCGTGAACACGGAGGTACCGTAGTAGTGCAGCAACCCGCCACTGCCGAAATGCCCTATATGCCGCAGTATGCTATTAACTCACTTACACCCGATTATATACTGCCCGCAAATGAACTGGCAGCTTATATAAACAGGCTGTAAGGCTATGGTTTGCTTTTTCGGGCTAAATGGAATACTTTAGCAAAAATCCTTACTAATGAGCACGTATCAGGAGAAACTGAGTTTACTGTCAGACATGATAGCCTTTGCACGCGTAGACGGGCAAATTAACGAGCGCGAACTGCGTTTCCTGCAAATTATAGCCCGAAACCTTAAAGTGGAGGAAAATGTTTTTAACGACCTTTTTTGCAATCCCGTTCCGCACATTACCTTAAAAGATGAACATGAGCGTATACTGCATTTTTACCGCCTGGCACTACTTATGCACGCCGACGGTATTCTGCACGATAAAGAACAGGTAGCCATACATGAAATAGGTGTAAGCATGGGGCTTAGCCCTTATGCCACGGAAACCATACTCGATGCCATGGCGGCATCATCTACCGGTATGGTAGACCCTCATTTTTTACTGGAGGTGTTTAAGGCACAGCAAAATTAAGGCATAAAAAAACAGGAGGGTCAATTTCTATCAACCCTCCTGCCGCTAACTTAAGTAACACATATTACTTATTACTATATACACGCACGTAGTCTATAACATACCTTTGCGGAAATATACTGTCATCTACCTCCGGGCCACCAAAGTTGCCCCCTACAGCCATATTTAAAAGAAAATAAAATGGCTGGTCATACGGCCAGTTCTCTACTGTTTTTTCTTTTGGCGCATAGGTAAATACCTCTTTGCCATCGTAATAAAACGTAAGGCTTTCGGCAGTCCAGTTTACCCCGTAGGTATGAAATCCTTCCTCTATATTCCCCACCACTTCTTTATGCCCGGTAGCATGTTCGCCGTGCGTGGCTTTAGTGTGCACGGTAGTATACAGTGTGTGTGGCTCACGGCCTATGTATTCCATAATATCTATTTCACCTGCCAGCGGCCATCCTGCCTGCTGTATGTTACTACCCAGCATCCAAAAGGCGGGCCATATACCTTTACCTACAGGTAATTTGGCACGGCATTCCATATAGCCATATTTAAACTCCTTTTTGCCGGCCGTAGTAATACGCGTGCTGGTGTAGTGGTTGCCGTCTTTTTTTGCGGTAATGGTAAGAAAACCCTTTTCCACCTTATGGTTGGTACGGGTATAGTCCTGTCTTTCGTTATTACCCCAGCCGTTATCTCCCAACTCAAAGTTCCATGTTTTTTCGTTAAGAGAGGTGCCGTTAAAGTTGTCTTCCCAAATCAGTTTACCTTTTTTGGGCTGCGCCATAAGCACGCTTGTAGCGCACAGGAGCAGGGTAGTAGATAGTATTTTCATAAAGTATGGTTTTTTATTCGGTAAAAGTAAAATCAGCATGTAACGTAGCATTAGAGTCGCCGCCTACGTATACGGTAAACGTACCCGGCTCTGCCTCAAACACTTTTTTTGCAGAGTAAAACTCAATCAGTTTTTCATTTACCGTAAAGGTAACGGTTTTAGTTTCACCCGGTGCCAGTGTTACGGCTTCAAATCCTTTAAGCTCGCGTACAGGGCGTGTTACCGAAGCAAAATGATCGTGCAGGTACAGCTGTACCACTTCTTTACCGGTTACCTTACCTGTATTTTTTACATCTACCGTTACTGTAATACTGCCGTTTTTACCAAAGCTGGTATTGCTTATTTTAAAGTTGCTATAGTCAAATGTAGTATAGCTAAGCCCGTACCCAAACGCATACTGTGGGCTGTTAGCTACATCTGTATAATGCGACCAGAAAACACTTTCCGTAGGCTGTCCGTTGCCCGGCCTTCCGGTAGTTTTGTGGTTATAGTAAATAGGCACCTGGCCCACATTCCTCGGGAAACTCATAGGGAGCTTGCCACTTGGGTTATAATCGCCATACAGCACCTGCGCTACAGCATTACCGGCTTCGGTACCCAGCTGCCACGCCTCTACAATGGCAGGTATGTTTTCTGCAGCCCACGGCAGTGCCAGTGGACGACCGTTGTTAAGTACCAATACAACGTTAGGGTTTGCTTTAAACACGGTTTCCAGCAGTTCTTGTTGTACCCCCGGTAATCCTAAATCGCTGCGGCTGCGTCCCTCACCGGTTTGCAGGCCGTGTTCGCCCAGTACCATTACCACTACGTCTGCAGCTTTTGCAGCTTTTACCGCTTCTGCAAAACCGCTTTTGTCTGTAGTATTAATTTTAGTTTCGCTTACAACCACGGGGTTTCCTAAGTCTACATCTGCAACTTTTGCATACTCATGCTGGTTGCCTTTGTATTGCTGCATACCTTCCAGCACAGATACGGCTGTACCATCATCGGCACCTATACGCCAGCTACCCAGCGGGCTTGTTTTATCGTTTGCCAAAGCACCTATAAGTGCTATTTTTTTACCTTGCTTTGCTAACGGCAAAAGGTTTTTGTCGTTCTTTAAAAGTACTATTGACTTCTTGGCCATATCCAGAACCCCTTCTTGGAATTCTTTTTTGCCAATAGTTTCCTTTTCGCGGGTTTCGTTACAATATTTGTACGGATCATCAAACAGCCCAAGCATAAACTTAACCCTTAGTATACGGCGTACGGCATCGTTTACTTTTTCTTCAGATACTTTTCCTTCGCGCACCAGAGCAGCAAGGTGCTCTACATATCCAGACGATTCCATATCCATGTCGCTGCCCGCATTGGCAGCCTTCATGGCGGCATCTTTCAGGTCTTTTGCATAACCGTGCGAAATCATTTCGCCCATAGAACCCCAGTCCGACACCACAAAGCCTTTAAAGTCCCATTTGCCTTTAAGTATATCGCGTTGCAGGTAAGCATTACCGGTAGCAGGAATACCTTCCAGCTCGTTAAACGAGTTCATAAAGGTAAGTGCGCCGGCATCGCTGGCGGCCTTAAACGGAGGCAGTATTATATTGTGCAGGGTATTATCGCTAATATCTACCGTGTTGTAATCACGCCCTGATTCGGCAAAAGCATACCCGGCAAAGTGCTTTACACACGCCGCTACGCTAAGCGGGCCCAGGTTACCCTGAAATCCATGTACGCGTGCTTCGGCTATGCGGCTGTTAAGGAACGGATCTTCTCCGGCACCTTCCATTACGCGACCCCAGCGGGCATCTCTACTTACGTCTACCATAGGTGCAAAGGTCCAGTTAAGCCCACTGGCTGCGGCTTCGGCTGCGGCTATTTCGGCCGATTTTCGTATGGCTTCCAAGTCCCAGCTGGCGGCTTCGGCAAGCGGAATAGGGCTTACTGTTTTGTATCCGTGAATAACGTCAAAACCAAAAATTACAGGAATATGCAGGCGGCTTTGTTCTACCGCTATTTTTTGTAATGCTTTTACATCTTTTACACCCCTTACGTTTAGCATAGAGCCTACCCAACCTTTTTTAAGGTGTTCGTACTTAATGGCGGCACTGCCGTCTTTAGGGGCGGGGCCTGTTACTTCCCAAAAGCCATTGTACTGGTTCATTTGCCCCACTTTTTCTTCCAGGGTCATAAGTGCCAGTACCGAGTCGGCCTTGCGGTCTATGGCATTTTTTTCGGTGGTAACAACCGCTTTTACCGGAGTAGCGTTTTTAGAGCCCCCACAACCTAAAGCTATGGCCAGGGGAGCTACAAAAACATACTTGCTGAATTTGTATTTCATTACTTTTTGTGTTTTCCCGAAAAATGAAGTAAAGCCGGGCGCAGTGCCGGCTTTACTTGTTTCCGGATATTTTAGAAACGATGTTTTTTAAATGAAAAGGGACTATTGGTAAACGCGTACGTAGTCTACCTCCAGGGTACTTTGTGTAAAGGCAGGGTCTATGTTTCCACCCATGTTTCCGCCCATGGCCACGTTCATTATCAGGAAGAAGTTCCAGTTAAAGTACGGGTGGGTTGTAGCAGAGTTAGCAAATTGCTTAATAAGGGTAGGGGTGCCGGTTTCGGTATCCCTTACGTAAAACTTAATTACATCTGCACTCCATATAAGTTCGTAAATCTTAAATCCTTCAGAAACACCCGCTATGGTAGCCGATGAGGTATTGGCATTACCACCCGAATTGCCTGGGTAGTGCAGCGTACTGTGAATTACATTTTGGTTGTTGCCTACGTGCTCCATAACGTCTATTTCTCCACATGAAGGCCATGGGTTTGTGGTATAATTACTACCTAATGCCCATAGTGCAGGCCATGTACCACCTCCTGAAGGAAGTTTTGCGCGGAATACAACACGACCGTACTTAAAGTCGTATTTGTTGTGCGTTTGCATACGTGCCGAAGTGTAAGCGTAACCGCTAAAGTTTTCTTTTTTAGCAGTAATTTTAAGGGTACCATTGCTTACGGTAGCATTTTCAGCACGGTAGTACTGTTGCTCGTTATTACCCCAGCCGTTGTTGTTACCCACTTCCATGTTCCATTTAGAAGCATCCGGGGCGCCATCTGTATTAAATTCATCACTCCACATAAGTGTGTTAAACGATGGGTCTGGCGTACCGTTAGGGTCTTGTGTAGTAAATATGTGGTACCATGCAAGAGCGGTGTTATTGCCCTGTACAGCCCTTACTACCATACGGTTATCTGTAATTTGCAGGATTTCATAGGTACTTGTACCAATGTAGTAACCCATAAAACCGTTGTCTGTAAACTTCATTTGTGTTCCTGTAGTATGCTCAGGCGCTACTACAGAACCTGCCGGCTCTAGTGATACAGTTTTTTGGGCTGTTGTGTTGTATGGAAGACAGGTATCTTCGTTTTGAGAACCGCCGCCAACGCTCACGTAGCCTGCGTTAAAGAACGTAGCACCACCGTTGTCAAGCGAATAGCGTATAAAATTGCCATCTAGCGTAAACGTAAGTTTATTGTTGTACAGACAGCTACTTGTAGCCGAGCCTGCTTTTTCAAACGGTTGTGCCTGGTACCATTCCGGCCAGTAGTTGTTACCATCGGCAGTGTTTGGCCCTACACCAAGGTGGCCTACCTCTGAAGCTGCCCAATACCATATTTTAGAAGCTCCACCGGTAAGTTTTTGTGTAGTTACCGGGTCGTTAAATGTACTTAATACATCTTCTACTGTTATCTGAGCTGTAGTGGTTACACCGCCACGGCCTGTAGCGATTACAGTAACGTCGTACGAGTGAATGCCTGTAGTGGTAAAACGTTTTGTAAACAGACCTGTACCGTTTACTTCAGATGTACCATCAGGGAACAAAAATTTGTACGTAATGGCGTTATCTGCCTTTGCCGTAAGCTTTACGTTACCGCTACCATCTCCGTTAGGATTTTGGTCTGTCTTACCTACAATTTCATAGCTAAGTTGCATGTTAGATGGAGCCGTAAGCTCCCCAAAGCTGTGATCGTCGTCCTGGCATCCCCACGCAAAGGTGAGCAGCAGTACCAGTGAACCTAAAATATTTAAAGCCTTTTTCATAGTTTTTTTAGTTTGACTGTTTAACATCGTCAAAATAGTAGGTTTCGCCTGTTCCGGCTACACCGAAGTTAAAGAACAGCACCAGCTGTTTGTAATTTTTACTGTTGTCTATGCCTGTAAAGTCAAATGTAAGTTCTTCCCACTGGTTTGCTACCGTTGTGTTTACAGTACGCTCTATGTCGTCTGCATTAACGTGCGGGTTCATGTTTTCAAACTTCATAAGTACCGGAGCACCTGCTACAGGCGACCATACTTTGATTTTTACTTTTTTCTGAACCGAGAAGTCCATTACGTTGTCAAACGGTATTGCTATACCCGCCCAGGTTTGAGAACCGGCCGTTTTAAGCACTTTACCTACCTGCATGCTGGTATTTATGCCGCTTTGGTCAGGGTTTGTGGCTTGTGAGCCTGCAGTACCGCCAAAACTGTTCCAGGTAAGGTTAGGGCTTTGCTCAAAGGTAAGCGGGAAGCCTATTTCTACACCCGTAGCCGATTGTACAATGTCATCTACATAGTAAGAATCACCCGTACCCGGATTACCCGCGTTAAAGAACAGTACTACTTTAGAGTAGCTACCTGTAGCACCCGTAAAGTCGTACACAAGTTCTTCCCACTGGTTTGCAGTAGTGGTATACTTAATGTGCTCTGCAGAGATGCCTGAGTTAGTAAGGTTTTCCAGTTTAAGCAGTACCGGAACCCCTGCCTGTGGCGACCATACTTTAATTTTAAAGAAATGGTTAGTCATATCTATAGGGTTGTCCAGTGTAAGGTAACCACCGGTCCAGGTTTGGCCTGCAGCCGGAGTAACCTTAGCTACTTTGCTGCTGGTGTTAATACCACTGGCATCAGGGTTGTTTATTACACTTGCAGCCGCGCCATTAAATACCGTAAAAGCATAGTTTAGCGTGCCGTTTTCAAAGTTAATAGGCAGCGTTAGCGGGTTACTTATAACCACATCCTGAGTGTAGGTTGTAGTTTCGGCACCTCCGCTAAATGCTGTAACTGTAACGGTATACGTTCCCACAGCAGCATACGTATGAGATACTGTAGTACCTTCATTAAACTGTACCGGCGCAGCAGCAGGATCATCGCCATAGGTAACCTCAAAATACGTTTCAAGGTCGGCCTTAGCCGATACATTAATCATAAGCGGGCTGCCCACCACATTTGTAATGGTTACAGCAAGGTTTTCAGGAGCAACAAAAGCCACTGTTATAGGAAATTCGGCTTCGGTTCTTTTTCCGTTTATACCTATACCTACAATTTTTACTGTGTAGCTGCCTTCGGCATACGTATGGTTTATTTTTTGGCCGGCAGCAACAGTACCGGGGTTAGCGGTAGCATCGCCGTAGTACACTTCGAATGACATAATGCCTTCGCCGTGCGGGGCTATGGTAACATTACCGGTGTTATCCTGAGATATGGTAAACAGTGCCGTAATGTTTTTTGGCGCCTCTGCTCTGTCTACAAAGCCGGTATCGCCAATATCTTCGCTGCAGCCCAGTGCAAAGGCTACAAACAATATGATGATAATATATTTTAACTGTTTCATGGTTGTAAACTATTAATTGTAGCCAGGGTTTTGTTTCCAGTTACCGTTAGAAAATTGCATTTCCTCATAAGGAATAGGGAAAAGTTCGTTTTTGCCCTCCACAAAGTTCGGGATTTCGCGGCCGCGGCCGGTACGTACTAAGTCAAAGAAGCGGTGTCCTTCGCCTACGAGCTCCACACGGCGCTCTTTCCAAATCAGGTCGCCCAGTGCTGCTCCCGTAGCTGTAACTCCATGGTTGTTGTCGCCAAAAGCACGTGCTCTTACTAAATTTAAGTAAGCGGCTGCCTTAGCATCGTTGCCTATTTTATTAAAAGCTTCGGCCGCCATAAGTAATACATCGGCATAACGTATAGCCCTGTAATTGTTAGGGTTAGTAAGGTTAACATCCGGAAGGTTTGCATCGCCTTTACGCGGAATGTACTTACGGTTAAAAAAGCCGGTGTGCTGATACCCGGTTCCATACGTGGTACCCGGATTTTCTTCAGCAAATTGCACAATGTTTAGTATGGCAATATCCCTGCGATTATCGCCTGGTTCAAATGCGTCATACGCTTCCTGCGTAGGAACGTTAAAGCTGTAGCCTGATTCAAATAATGGGCCCGAATATCCGCGCGGACCGTTAAATCCTACTGCAACATTACCTTCGGCACATTGTAAACAAGTAAAACTACCTCCTTCAGCATCGGTATATTGTACCTCAAACACTGATTCGGCGTTGTTTTCATTATTGTTTTCAAAAAGGGTGCTGTAATCTTGTATAAGACTGTATTTGCCTGATTGAATTACTGTTTCGAGCATATCTGCAGCTTGCTGGTATTTGCCTTGGTATAAGTAAGCTTTGCCCAGCAGCGCCCTTGCAGCTCCTACGGTTACACGTCCGGGGATGCGCTCGTTAGGGTCAAGGTTTTCTATGGCATATTGAAGGTCTGATTCTATTACGGCATATACTTCTTCTTTAGAAGACCTTGGGATTTTTGTTTCGTCGCCCAGTACAAAACGGGCATCGCCTTTAAGCGGAATACCGCCAAACCATTTTACCAGTTCAAAGTGGTAGTAGGCGCGTAGAAAACGTGCCTGTGCTATTACTTTTTCTTTACCTTCAAAGTCGGTCTTGTCTTTAAATTCAAGGATGTAACTCGCCCTGTTTACTCCGGCAAACATCCAGTCCCAAAGGTTTTTTAGCTGTGCGTTTACAGGAGTGTGGCTCATTTGGTCTACCTGAACAAATCCAGGTACGTCTGTAGCACTTTCGCCACCGGCAAGGGTATTGTCTGAGGCTATTTCGCCCATTAGTACGTTAATGTAGCTGGACTGTAACAGGTCGTATGCGCCAATAAGCGCCTGGTTGTAGTCGTTTTCGCTGTTAAAGTAGTTTTCGCCGTCTATAGAGTATACCGGGTCGCGGTCTACAAAGCTATCGGTGCACGATACGCCAAGGGCTAAAAAGCTAAATGCTGCTATTGCGGTAATTATTTTCTTTTTCATGGTGTACAGAGATTAAAAATTAAGGTTTGCGCCTACCATATAGGTTCTTGCCACCGGGTAAAACCCGTAGTCTATGCCGCTGCCAATAGGCGAGCCGCTTGAAGCTCCCGGATCAAACCCGCGGTATTTTGTAAAAGTAAACAGGTTGTTTGCTCCTACATAAAGGCGGACTTTTGAAGCTACTTTTTTTACCCATTCATTATTTAGGGTATAGCCAAGCTGTACGTTTTGAATTCTTAAGTAAGATGCGTCTTCCACAAAGAATGAAGAAAACAAATTGTTGTTTGTGGCACCTGTAGTAACACGTGGCATACTGTTAGTGCTGCCTTCTCCTGTCCATCTGTCCAGCCAGTAGTTCATTCTGTTACCCAGGGGTACATTACGTTCGTAAGCACGTACCATGTCGTTTCCTATAGAAGCAAACGTGTATGCGCTAAAGTCAAACCCTTTATAGTTTAGGGTAAGGTTAAAGCCCATAGTGGCAGATGGTATAGGGTCGCCCAGATTGGTTCTGTCTTTCGCGTCTATTTTACCATCGCCGTTAACGTCTTTATAGCGTATGTCGCCTGGTGCTGTTGTGGTAGCGCCAAGTCCTGATTGGCTCGGTGCAGCATCTATCTCAGCCTGGTTTTGGAAAATTCCATCCATTTGGTGCCCATAAAAGTACCCCATAGGTTGGCCCACCTGCATACGAGCTATAGTTTCAGAGTTGTTAAAGGTTCCTGTTTCAATAAAACCGGTAGAGTTATTTACAGCAACCACTTTGTTTTTAAGGAAGGTTACGTTATAGTTTACGTTGTAAGAAAAATCTTCTCCAACCTTGTCTTTGTAACCTAGTGCCAGTTCAAAGCCCGAGTTTCTTACACTACCCGCGTTTGCAGTTGGTCCCTGTGCTCCGGGAGCACCCACACCTAAAATTCCTGAAACCGGAATGCTTTGTATAAGAAGGTCTTTTCGGGTGTCTATAAAGTAATCAGCAACAAGGGTAAGTTTATCGTTAAAAAAGTTCAGGTCGGCACCTACGTCAAATTTTTGTGCCTGTTCCCATTTAATGTTAGGGTTAGCCAATACGCCTGTTGCCGTACCCGAGGTTAACTGATTATTAAATACGTAGACAGCCTCGCCTCCCAGCACCGAAAGGTATTGGTTATTGCCTATCATGTCGTTACCCAGCGTACCGTAGCTTGCCCTTAATTTTGCAAAGTTCATTACCGAGTTGTTGCCATAAAACTGTTCGTTTGAAACAACCCAACCTGCAGTTGCAGAAGGGAAGTATCCTACACGATTGTTTGGCCCAAAACGGCTTGAAAGGTCGCGGCGCAGCATACCCGATAGAAGATAGCGCCCTTTGTAATCATACTGTATCCTGCCAAAGTGCGATAGCCTACGCTCATCATACGCATAAGAACCGGTAGTTTTAGCATCAAGCAGCCCGTTTGCCAGGCTGATATCTGCAAATTCCCAAGAGTTGTTTGGTATATCGTAGCCTGTAGCGCTAAGGAAGTTACCCCAGGTTTTGTAGGCTGTTGTACCTACTGTAGCCGTTAGATTATGTGCTTCGGCAAAGGTTTTTTGGTACGTAATATAAAAGTCTGAAGTATAGTCGTAGTTGTTTGTACGACTTTGGTTTACGCTGCTGCGCGACTGGTTAAATACTTTGCTATCGCCGTAGTACACCATTTTATTAAAGGTTTTTCCGTCGTCGTTAGCGCTGTTAAAACCGAAACGTGCTGTAGCGGTAAGGCCAGGTATTATAGTGTAGTCTAGACCAAAGGTACCGTTTAGTTTACGGTAGTTGTAGTTGTTAAAAGTATTGTCTGACTGTGCAATAGGGTTTACAAGCTCTACCCCGTAACCTGTTGTAGGTACTTGCGTATAATCTCCATTAGCATCGTACGGAGTAAAGGTAGATGGTACATTTAACGCATTAAACAATACGCCGTTTCTGTTTTCTGAAATAGTTTTGCGATTAAAAGCCGTATAAATCAGGTTGGTGTTGAATTTAAGGTTATCTGTAATTTCTGCTGTAAAGCCTACACGAGCCGTATTACGCCTAAAGATGGCTTTGTCCGGGCTTACAATACCTTTTTGATCCAGATTAGAACCGCTTACGGTATAGGTGATTTTCTCCGAACCACCACTTAAGTTAAAATCGTGGTTTACTAACGGTACACTTTTTCCAAACACTTCGTTTTGCCAGTTTGTTCCTTTACCCAAGCCGCTTACGTTAGGGTAGGGTACAGCATCGCCATTATTGGCATACGCCTCATTTACTAAAGCTGCATATTCGGTAGCATTTAGTACAGGCAGTTTTCGGCTGGTTTCCTGGAAACCGGCGTATGTATTAAAAGAAAGTTTCGGTTTTTGATTTTTGCGTCCCTTTTTAGTTGTAATAAGTATTACACCGTTTGCGCCTATTGTACCATAAATAGCTGCCTGAGCATCTTTTAGTACGGTTACGGTTTCTATATCGGCGGGATTTAGCAGGCTAAGGTCGCCCTGATATCCGTCTATAATGGCTATAGGACTGGCATCGCCATTAGTACCAATACCCCTTATGCGCACTGTAAGGCCAGCGCCCGGAGCACCCGATGTAGTGGTAACATTTACACCCGAAATAGTTCCTTGTAATGCCTGTTCTACTTTTACAGGTCGAAGTTTATCTAATGTTTCGGCACTTACGGTGCTCACGGCTCCGGTAATTTCTTTTTTCTTTTGGCTACCATAACCAATAACCACAACCTCGTCTAAGGTTTTACTGGTTTCTTTAAGCGCTACGGTTACCTTACCAGAATCAGTAACGGATTTTTCTACCGTTTCAAAACCTATAAAGCTAAATACAAGTGTACCGCCTTTTGGTACTTTAATACTGTAATTACCGTCAAGGTCTGTTGCCACACCAATAGCAGCATTTTTTACAGCGACATTTGCTCCCGGTATTGGCATACCGGTTGCCGCTTCAGTTACCTGTCCTGTTATCTGTACATCCTGCGCAAACGAGAATGCAGATAAAAGGAGGAAGGTAAACAAGAGGAGTTTTGACTTCATAAACAATTAGGGTTTTTTGTGATTTTATAAAATTACCACCCTTTATGGTATCAACATCAAAATTAACCCCTACAAAAAATCTACATGCGTTAAAAAACTTAGCCCCACTCCCCGAAACCACCGTTAATACAGTATTAACAGGCTTTTAAGAGGTATTTAACGCAGTCGCTGTAATATTACGAAAACCTTGTAAATAGTGGTTTTGTATAGGTGTTGTATAGGTAAAATGCGCCTATGTTGAGTTATTCTACACGTTTAATATGTACTCAACGAGGCCTAGCTCATGCGGTAATTCCATTTTTTTACGCAAACGATAGCGTTTTATTTCTACACTTCGTACAGAGATATTAAGAAGCGGTGCTATTTCCTTGCTGGAAAGATTAAGCCTTAAGTACGCGCACAGTCGTAAATCATTTGGCGTAAGTGCCGGGTGCGACGCTTTAATTTTCTTCAGGAAATCTTTATCGGCATTGTTAAACGCCTCTTTAAACATATCCCAGGTATCGTCTTCGTTAATGTTTTTATTAATGGTTGTAATTACTGATTTCAGGTTCTTGGTGTCATCGCTGCTCTTCTTTAAATCGTCTTTAATGGCAGACAATAGTTCGTTCTTCTTAATAAGGTTCATGGTACTAACCGCCAGCTCACGATTTTTGTTTTCAAACTCCTGCTGAAGTTGTTCGTTTTTAAGGCGCATAAGCTCCTGCTCTTTTTCAAGTTCTTTAATCTCAAGAAGGCGATTGTTTTCTTCAATGAGTTTTTCCTGCTGCTCTTGGTAATGGTTTTTATAGCTGCGATTAATAACGTACGCGCCTATAAGCCCTATAATACAGTACACCAGTAGTGCAAAGTTAGTAGCATACCACGGTTTGCTTATGGTAAAGGTATAGGTAGCTGTGTTTACAGAAAGCGAGTCACCCGTTTTTGCTTTTACCTTAAATGTGTATTCCCCCGGGGAAAGGTTTTTAAAACTGGCAGCGGTGCGGCTGCTCCAAGGGCTCCACTCGTCCTGAATGCCTTCCAGCATATAGCTGTATTCTGCGTTGATGTACTTTCCGTATTCGGGTACGGTAAACGAAAACGTAATGTTATTGTCGTTGTGCGAAAGCGTAACTTCCTGCGTAGTATTTATTACATACGGATCCCTGTTTTGCTCGTTTACACTAATGTTTGTAATGTATGCGCTGTATTTTTTAAAGGATATTTCGTTAATGTTTAGGGTATAGTACCCATCTGTAGTGCCTATTAGGTACACATTTGGCGTAAGCTGCGTTATGTTTTCATACCCCAGCATAGAGTTCGTTATAGACGATGGAATGGGTATAATATTCCTTTTAAGGTCGGCATTAAGCCTGCCGGCAGAGAAGTAGTTGATGTAATTTTTAGTAAACAGCCACAGCTTACCGCTACTATCGGGTATCAGCTTACCCGATGTATATTCATCGTTATTAAAAATGGTAGACAGGGCAGCTTGTTTTTCAAATTGCCTTGTTCGGTCGTTAAGACGGTAAATGCCATCTTTCCCGGCAAAGTACACGCTTCCCGCAAAAGTTGCAAGGCTTACATTGCGTCCCTTTACGGGCGATTTGTATATGGTTGCTGCACTGGCAGTTGTAAGGGATTTATTCAGGGTAATGCGGTAAATTCCTTTGTATTCGTGACTTATATACACGTCGTTATTTTTGCGGATGCAAAAAAACCTGCTGGAAACATCAAACCCTTTTATACGGTTTTTAAACTTCCAGCCGGCTGTTGTTTTTTCCAGTACCGATAAACCCGTGTATGTGCCCTGTATAAGTTGGTTTTTATTGTAAGGGTTTGGTTCAAATTTCCAGGTGCCCACGCCCTGTGCTATACAGGTAGCTGTTTGCCCATTAATAATGTAAGTGCCGAAATCGTGGCCGCAGAACAAAGTGTTGTCATAAAGGTACAGCGACCACACCTGGCCCTTAGTGCCGGGTATAAACTGAAAGTTTTCGTTTGAATTGTAGTGTTTGGCGAAAAGCCCCTGATTGGTGCCTATGTACAGCATACCGTTGTGCAGTACGGCGCTGTATACTGTTCCTAAAAAGCCGGTATCGTCTACATAGCTATGTACGGGCGACTGCAGGTTAAGGCAGTTAATGCCATTATCAAGCCCCATCCAAACGTTACGGTCCTGATCTTCAAACACAGACAGGGCAGTGTTATTACTCAAGCCTTTGTTTTGGGTTATATGATAACGGATGGTTCCCTGTGGCGAAATAATATAGATACCGTTACTCACAGTACCTATTGCAAAACTTTGGTCAGATAGCTGGCTGCCGCTGTATATAGTACATGCCGAAAGTTCGGGCTCGGCCTGTATATCCCACTTTGTAAAAACTCCGTTTTTAAATTCGAAAAAGCCATTGTGCTGTGTAAGCGCTAAATATCCATCATCTTTAGCATACAGGTTAACGATTTTGTTTTGCGTAAGAAACGCATCGTTAGACACAAGCCTGCTTTTTCCGTTTTCAATTTCAAATAGCCCTGAGCCAAAGGTTTGGTAAAAAATAGTGTTGTTTACCGTAAATACCCGGTGTATGCCAGTATCTGAGCTTATGGTGGTAAACGTGCCTGTTTTAGTGTCGTAAATAAAAATCTGCATAAGCGACTGAAACATTACCCAGCGGTCATACTGTACGATGTTCCAAAACTGTTCGTCGTCTTTTATCTGTTTCCTTATTTTCTTAGTTAAAGATGTATAGGCCAGCCTGCCATCGGGCTTGCGTGTCCAGTACCCAAAATCCATGTAAAACCCGCAGTACACGCGGTTCCCTATAACCTTTACAGACCTCATAATGGTTTCATTAGGCGTAGGGTAGAGGTTCCAGTCAGAGCCGTTGTACTCCAGCAATCCTTCGTTATTGGCAAAATACATATACCCAAGGTTGTCCTGGGCTATCATCCCGTTTAGGTTGCCCGCCGCGTAGGGACCGGTGCTGTATTTTAGAATAGGGGGAAGGTCTTGCGCGGTTATGCCAAGGCTACAGAA
>JAAXJD010000169.1:0-1069 GCA_012270005.1 Flavobacterium sp.
GGGTATGTGTATCGGTAAAAATCATTATATGCAATAAAGCGCGTGCAAAAATACGAAGTTGATGCAAAATTTGGCTTTGGATTACCAACTTTTAAGGTTAACTTTACAAAGACCAACTCATTTTTTAAAAAACAGCTATGAACGACCTGAAATCCCTGTTAACAAAACAGGGCTACAAACGGATTACCTTTAAACTAAGCAGCACCCAGCATTTACTGATTAAAGGCAAAATAAACGGTATAGAAGGAAAATTTATACTAGACACCGGTGCCAGCAACAGTTGCGTTGGTTTTGAGGCCATAGACCGGTTTACCCTATATGCCAAAGACAGCGATACCCGTGCCGCAGGGGCCGGAGGTACAGGAATGATAACCCAAACATCGTTAAGCAACTACCTGCAACTGGGCCGCTGGAAACATAAGGATTTTGGTTTGGTAATTTTTGACATGACCCACGTAAACGAAGCGCTTAGCCACTACAAAGCCAAGCCCGTACACGGCATTATAGGTGCCGATGTGCTTATAAAAGGCGAGGCCATTATAGACTATAAAAACTTTTGCCTGTACTTAAAGTAATATCCCATATAACCATTATATTAAAACCAAAACCGTATGAAAAAACTCTACGTTCTTTTACTCCTTATCAGTGCTATGGCAGGCCACAGCCAGATAAACGTGCCGCCACAGCCCGCTGTATCCCAATGTGATTTAGATACCGACGGCTTTGCCACAGTAGCCCTTACACCCGTAAGGCAAAACCTGCAGGCCACGTTTCCTGAACAAACCTACAGGGTAGGCTTCTTCCCTAATATGGTTGCCGCTATGGACAATACCGGGCAGCTACCAGAATTTTTTACGAACACCACACCGTTTAGCCAAACGATTATAGTTAAGGTTTGGGAAATAGAAAACCCTGAAAACGCAGGGTATGCGGACCTGCAACTTTACATTAACGTAGCGCCACAGCTTACTACCCCTGCCCCAATATTATTTTAGATTACCACATGAACACAGAAGTCATTTACAATTTTAACAAAAAAAAACACCATCACCAAAATAAGAAATACGTA
>JAAXJD010000169.1:1079-15507 GCA_012270005.1 Flavobacterium sp.
TCACCTCGCGCCACCGCTTACTACCCCTGCCCCCATAGTATTGAGCGATGCCGACGGCACCCCGGATGGCTTTACCATGTTTAACCTAAACAACGCCCTGCCCGAAATACTGCAAAACGAACCTGATGCAGAAAACCTTACGGTTACCTTTTACCAGCAAGATGTATCGGGTGGCGCTATAACTAACCCGGCTACTTACATAAATACCACCAACCCGCAAACGGTATTTGTTATGGTACGCAACACGCAAAACAACTGCGCGGCCTTTACCACCCTTACGCTGCAAACAACACAGCAACCCATGGTACCAAGCTTACCCGTAATAAACTATTGCGGCACTATAAACCTAACCGAAAATAGTGCCTTGTACAGCAATTACACCGCTACATATTACGAAACCGAAGAAAATGCTTTTACCGGAACGGCTGCAATAGCTGCGCCCCAGCAATATTCGGCAATGGGGCCTGGCATGGTATGGATAAGGCTAAGTAATGATAATTCGGGCTGCTTTAGCATAGTGGAGCAAGCCTACCAATCATCGGGCATTACTACGCTTGACGTTATGCAAAACGGCAGCAGCATAACATTAAATACTACGTCGAATACCGAGGGTTACATTTTTACCATAGTTAACGCACCATCGTTATATGAGCAAGTTTTACCCTTTTCCCAAAGTGTACCTACATTTACAAACCTGCCGGCAGGCGAGTATATTATAAATGTTCAGGACACTTGCGGCAATATGTTTGTTATTTCATTTGAGGTGATGGATGCTCCGGAAGGCGATACCGAACAAACCTTTACCGAAGGCGAAACCATAGCCAACCTTACCGTTAACGGTACTAATATAGCCTGGTATGCTGAACGTGCCTTAATAACGCCACTACCCACAAACACACCGCTTACCGATGGCACCACCTACTATGCAACACAGGTTTTTAATTCCGGAAAAAGCATTCCGCTTGGCGTTACCGCCCGCCTTGCAGCCGGCACCGAAGCGCTTAGTAAAAACAGGTTGCAGGTATACCCTAACCCTGTTAGCCATGTGCTTACAGTAACAAATAACAACGTTATTAGTACCGTAGCGGTTTATAATACTCTTGGGGCATGTGTACACCGTAATGTAGTAAGCGATGTTTCGGCACAACTGAACCTCAGCGAGTTGGCTCCCGGGGTGTATTTTGTACACGCAGAGGGCGATGGTTACTTAAAAACCTCAAAAATTGTTAAAAAATAGGTTTCAGATGAAATTAATTTAACACACTGTTAAGGGAATTAACTATGTTTGTATCCTGAGAGAGCGCGTGCAAAACCTTTTACCAACCTAATTATTGAAGAAACTTTTACCCGTATGTTAACGCCCAAGGGAGTGTAGTGACCCCACCGGCAAGACTGGAAAGCAACTAAAATACTAAACCGATTCAAAGCTATAGTGCCGGGGCAAACAAAACTGCTAGGACTAAAAACTAAGAAACGCTGTTTCCCGGTATAAAACGGTACAACTAAGGCAACCTACTAATAAAAGTTACATTGCATGTTTGCACTAATACCCTGCCCTAACCGGCAGGGTTTATTATTTGTATCCTGTGGTACGCGTTTGTGCAGGAGTTTTTATATTTACGGTACTAACCAACAATTATTATAGTAGTATATAGATTTTCAATATTCTAAAAAAATCAGCCATGATAAAACCAGTCGTTATTATCCATATCCTATTTTTACTAATAAGTAATGGTTGCCGTGCACAAAACCCAGAACCACCCCTTAAACTTAAATCAGACAACTACACACCTATTACTACAAATCTTAATCCGGATTACTTTCTGATTGGCACGTTCTCTGATTATATGGGAAGGTTCCGATATATAAACCGTGAAACACAGGTAGACCGTTATTACCCTAACGAAAAACCTTTGGCAGAATATATTTCTACATTCATTGAAAAGAACTATAATATAGTTGCTAAACCAAAATATTCGAATTCGGGTCATTCTGAAATCTATTCAGAAGAAATAGCACGGAAACTCCACAGCTATTATACCGAGGCAGGACTATTAAAAGACAATATTTTTGACACACCCGAAAAAAAGCACTCTTTCCTGTCAGGAATTATATTGCGCAACGGCGAATTGTTATTTGATGATGTATTTAGGGTAACGTTAGCTAATTCGTACAACGGACAGTTAGTTTATAACCTGATTAAAGACTTAGGCTGCGATAAGATAATCTATAAAATAAGGCGTAATAACATCCCCGTAACACAGGTGTTTTATTTTAAGGCCACGCCTACTATTATGGCGTATTATGCTCTTAGCAGCGACGTAAATAAAGCCACAAGAAACAACATGGAACAAATGTACCTTAACAATATTAAAACAAGCCAAAAAACTAAAGCACGCGCAGAAAAAAGAGATGAAGACGAAATAAAAAGCATCAAATATCTGTTTGAATTATAACCACAAAAAAACCGCCACTATACAGTGGCGGTTTTTATATATACTGACTAAATATATACTATAGTTCTAGGGCTTTCTTAGGGTTGTTATCCATAAGAAGCTCCATAGGGTTTTCCAGGGCTTCTTTAACCGCTACAAGGAAACCTACAGACTCACGACCGTCGATAATACGGTGGTCATAAGAAAGTGCCACGTACATCATAGGGTGAATTTCCACTTTACCGTTTACAGCAATTGGGCGCTCTATAATGTTGTGCATACCCAGGATACCACTCTGAGGAGGGTTGATGATAGGCGTAGACAGCATACTGCCAAATACACCACCGTTAGTAATGGTAAACGTACCACCGGTCATGTCATCTACAGTGATTTGGCCATCGCGGGCACGAAGCGCCAGGCGCTTAATTTCTGCCTCTATACCACGGAAGGTAAGTGCCTCTGCATTACGCACCACCGGTACCATAAGCCCCTTAGGACCCGATACGGCAATAGAAATATCGCAGAAGTCGTAGCTGGTTTTAAAATCACCATCTATCATAGAGTTAACATCCGGGAACAGTTGTAGCGCACGGGTTACCGCCTTTGTAAAGAACGACATGTAACCAAGGCTTACACCACCGTGCTTAGCCTTAAACGCGTCTTTGTACTCGTTACGGATGTTGTTTATCGGCGTCATGTTTACCTCGTTAAAGGTAGTAAGCATAGCCGTTTCGTTTTTGGCAGCCACAAGGCGCTCTGCCACTTTACGGCGTAGCATGCTTAGTTTAGTACGCTCGCTGCTGCGGTTACCGCCTGTAGGAGTACCCATACTGGCTTTAGCGTTTACAGCGTCGTCTTTAGTAATGCGTCCGCCTTTACCAGTACCGGTTACAGTAGCAGGGTCTATGGCTTTTTCATCAAGTATTTTTTTAGCCGCAGGCGAAGGTGTACCTGTAGCGTATGTAGCAGCAGGGGCAGCCGGAGCCGGTGCAGGAGCAGCCGCTTTCGGTTCTTCTTTCTTAGGCTCTTCTTTCTTTTCTTCGGCTGCAGGAGCAGGAGCAGTACCGCCGGCAGGCTTAGCTGCGCCGGTATCTATAAGGCAAACTACCTGGCCCACTTTTACAGCGTCGCCTTCTTCTGCCTTAAGGGTAATAATACCCGCAGCTTCGGCAGGAAGCTCCAGGGTAGCTTTATCTGAATCTACTTCGGCTATGGCCTGGTCTTTCTCCACATAGTCACCATCCTTTACCAGCCATGTAGCGATTTCTACTTCGGTAATCGATTCCCCCGGAGAGGGAACTTTCATTTCTAAAATCATGTCAGTATAATTTTATATGAGTGTTTTTTTATTCTGAAAATCAAATGTACGTATTAATTAAATAGGTTCTTGTCGAACACCATTGCTATAGCTGCCGCATGACGCTTTTTGGCACGTGCCGAGCTACCTGCCGCAGGCGCACTGTACGCCTTAAGCGATGCTACGCGGAACTTCACTTCGTTAAAGTTCATAAGCATATAGCCATAAGCACCCATGTTACGCGGTTCTTCCTGAGCCCATACGTAGTCGTCTGCCTTTTTATATTTGGCAATAACGGCCTTGATTTGCTCTACCGGCAGCGGGAACAGCTGCTCTATACGTACAAAGACCACATCGTCCCTGCCCAGTTTTTCGCGCTCTGCCACAAGGTCGTAGTAGAACTTACCGGTACAGAACACCAGTGATTTTACCTTTTTAGGATCTGCAATAGGGTCATCCAGCACTTCCTGGAAGCTGCCTGTAGCCAGCTCGTTTGCAGAAGACACTACAGATGGGTGGCGCAGCAAACTCTTAGGTGTAAACACCACAAGCGGCTTGCGGAAATCTGTCTTAAGCTGCCTTCTTAAAAGGTGGAAGAAGTTAGCCGGAGTAGTAACATCGGCTACATACATATTGTGGTTAGCACAAAGCTGAAGGAAACGCTCCATACGGGCACTACTGTGCTCTGCACCCTGGCCTTCGTAGCCGTGAGGCAGTAGCAGCACCACACCGTTTTGGTTGTTCCATTTATCTTCGGCTGCACTAATGTACTGGTCTATCATAATCTGCGCACCGTTACCAAAGTCGCCAAACTGCGCTTCCCAAATGTTAAGCGTTTTAGGGCTGGCAAGGGCATAACCGTATTCAAAACCAAGCACACCGTATTCTGAAAGTAGTGAGTTGTAAATGTAGAATTTACCATTCTGGTCTTTCAGCTGGTTAAGCAGTACCACATTTTCTTCGCTTTCTTCGCCATATACCACAGCATGCCGGCGAGCGACGGTACCCCTTTCTACGTCCTGTCCGCTTATGCGTACATCAAAACCTTCGGTAAGTAATGAACCGTAGGCAAGAAGCTCACCCATAGCCCAGTCCAGCTTATCGGTTTCAAAATACATGGTCTTACGGTCGTTAATCAGCTTTTGTATTTTGCTGATAAACTTCTTATCTGCCGGAAGCTCTGTAATGGTTTTGGCAATTTCGGTAAGTTTATCCTTATCGAAAGAAGTATCGGCTTTTTCAAGCATTTTCTGCTCGTCGGCCTGGTTGTATCCTTCCCATTCATTTTGCATGAACGGGGTTATAACGGTAAGGTCGCGCTTACGCGAAGCCTCAAGGTTTTCTTCAAGATTGTCTTTGTATTCTTTTTCAAGGCCACTTACAAAGTCGGCCCCAATAACACCGGCGTTTATAAGCACTTCGGCATACAGGTCGCGCGGATTTTTGTGCTTGGCAATAAGCTTGTACAGCTTAGGCTGCGTAAAGCGTGGCTCATCACCCTCGTTGTGTCCGTACTTACGGTAACCGAGCAGGTCTATGAATACGTCGGTTCCAAACTCCATGCGGTACTCCAGTGCAAAAAGCGTAGCGTGTACTACCGCTTCGGCATCGTCGGCATTTACGTGCAGTACTGGTGACAGGGTAACCTTAGCCACATCTGTACAGTAGGTAGACGAACGTGCATCAAGATAGTTAGTAGTAAAGCCTACCTGGTTGTTTATAACCACGTGTATGGTACCTCCGGTTTTGTAACCATCGAGCTTAGCCATTTGTACAATTTCGTACACAATGCCCTGCCCTGCCACGGCAGCATCGCCATGTAGTGCAATAGGAAGCACCTTGCTAAAATCATCGGCATAGTGCCTGTCTTGCTTGGCGCGTGCTATACCTTCTATAACCGCACCTACAGTTTCAAGGTGGCTTGGGTTTGGTGCCAGGTTTATGTTTATGTTTTTACCGCTTTGGGTAGTTTTATCGGCAGTAAGGCCAAGGTGGTATTTTACGTCGCCATCAAAAAGGGCATCGTCGTCGTAATCTTTACCGTCAAATTCGCTAAAGATATCGGCTGTTTTCTTACCAAAAACATTAGCCAGTACGTTAAGGCGGCCACGGTGTGCCATACCCATAACAAACTGCTCTACACCTTTATCTGCAGCGGCCTCTATAAGGAAATCAAGCGCAGGGATAAGCGTTTCACCACCCTCTAGCGAGAAACGTTTTTGGCCCACATATTTTGTATGAAGGAAGTTTTCAAACGAAACCGCCTCATTTAGTTTTTCAAGAATACGCTTCTTCTGGTCTGCGTTAAAGGCAGGCTGGTTGCTGTTTACAGCCAGTTTTTCCTGTATCCATTTACGCACCTCAGGATCGCGAATGTACATATACTCTATACCTATGTGGCCACAGTATATTTTTTGCAGGTAGTCTACAATATCGCGCAGTTTACTTGGCTGAAGCCCCACCTCTTTAGCGGCGTCAAACACCGTATCAAGATCGGCACTGGTAAGCCCGAAGTTTTCAAGGTCCAGCGTAGGGGTAAACGTACGGCGTTCGCGCACCGGGTTAGTTTTGGTAAACAGGTGGCCACGGGTACGGTAGCCCTCTATTAGGTTTAGTACCTTAAATTCTTTTTGTAGTTTTTCTGGGATTCCGGAATAATCAGCAGCAGGGGCAGCGGCCTGGGCCGGGGCACTGTGCTGTGCAGGAGCGGTATATGCCACCTCTTCGGTAGCGCCGCTTCCGTAATCAGAAGCAGCAAAGTCAAACCCCTGGAAAAAAGCCCTCCAAGAAGGCTCCACGCTATCGGGGTTCTCAATATATTGATCGTATAAATCAGCAAAAAATGCAGTATGCGCTGCATTTAAAAAGGAAAACCTGTCCATACTTATGTCTTTGTGACGGTGGGTTATAAAAAATTTACGCAAAAGTACACTATTTATAATAATCTTTCAACGATTTTTATATATTTATGGTCAGTAATTATATACTACGCCCGAAATGCCTAAAAGCTTTATCATTTTTTTAACAAAATTAACATCTGCCCTTACATTATTTTTATTTTTTGGCAGTGCCGGTGCACAAGAGAACGATTTTTTAAAAAAAGTACAATTTGGAGGCGGTTTAGGTATGGGTTTTGGCAGTGGCTATACCGATGTAAACGTATCTCCCGGGGCTATTTACCACGTAAACGACTACCTGGCGCTGGGACCCTCGTTACAATTTAGCTACACCTACCAGCGCAACTGGTATAAAAACACGCTCTACGGAGGATCGGCAGTGGTACTGGTAAACCCTGTGCCGGCCATTCAGCTCTCTGCCGAAGTGCAGCAGCTGCGGGTAAACCAAAAGTTTGACATTAACGACATGGTCATCAATCCGCCCGTCATTACTACCTATAACACTACGCGTGATTTTTGGAACACTGCACTTTTTGTGGGCGTGGGCTATAGCATAGACCGCGGCACCATAGGTTTTAGGTACAACGTGCTGTACAATAAAAACGATTTTATTTATGGCGATGCACTGATGCCCTTTGTAAGGGTGTATTTTTAATCGGGGTTATTTGATTATTTGAAGGTACGGACTTAAGAACAACCAAAATAGCCCAAATTGCACCCGAGGGTTTGCCCGAACTGACGAAGTAAATCCGCGCTGTCGAAATGGACATTATTTTTGTTGGTTGTAATATTCGATTCTTCTTTCTGCAATAGCGGTTGGCTGATCCTTTGTTCCCAAAAGGTACAACTTGCACTTTATCCAATTGTTATGCTTATCGTATTCGTACTCATAGTATCGGTGTACCGCGTCCAAACCTATTCTTGTCCGTGTTGGGTTGTTATCCCCTTCTAATATAAAGTGCATCTCAGTTATGTCGCCGTGCTCATTATAGGTAGCCACCATATTGTTAACAGGATATTTCGAATAGGTAGGATTTACTATATACCGCTTTACAGTTGTGATATATCCTTTTTTAGAATGGTAGGCATATTCTTCTGATTCCACTACATGCCCACAACTTGTTAGCATCACTTTAGTTAATCGGTTTTGGGTATCATAGCTATAGTCCATACGTGTATCTTCGCAATACGATGTTTCTGTGTCCATAATACCAAGAGTACCCGGCTCATCTTTGTTACCTGGATAAAATTCCAGCCTGATCAGATTACCAATAGTGTCATAAAAATATTTTTTTTGTTGGATAAGTTCTTTGGGCATATTTTGATTTAGGGTGTCTCCATATGCAGTAAAATATATATACTCATCTTCCTGTATAATTTTACTGTCTTTGATGGTATAGATAAATGAGTTGTATTGATTCTGGTAATATTGAGTTTGAGCTAATTGAACTTTATCAAGGCGAACATAATCTCTGTAACTTGGATAAACCTGATTCCTTAACAACACATGTTGCTTCATTTCTAAATCATCATAAGTATATTTAGAACGATTTAATTTTTTGCGCTCTATAGGTTGATTAATTGAATCTTTTAAGAAAAGTAGATATCCTGTTACATGACCATATTTACTAAACTCATAATAAAATGTTGTCCTGACATCATTTTTAAGGTAAAGATGTAACTACTCATATTCTCGTAAATCCACTTTGAATTATGTAAAAAAAAAGCGCACCCAATTCACATAATCCTTTAGGTTCAGGTTATGGTCTCTGCTTTGCTTATCAATTAATAAGGCGGATTGTTCTTTTTGAGCAACCATACCGAAACTACACAGCAGCAACAGCAACATTATGATACCCGGTATTTTAGTTTTTATTGCCATAGTATGTAAATCATTCTTTAAAGTTACAAGTAGACTTTATGGTTAAATTATCCGCACACAGGTGTTGCGCCACACCTCCGCATGCCGGGATGAAAAAATAGCCCGGACATAAAAATCAGATTGCTTCGTTGTACCTCCTCGCAAATGCAGAACGTATTAACAACTCCACACAATTACTAAAAACAAGACCAAACAAAAACAGGTAACAAGAAACGCCACACATGCTGCGTGTAATTATTGAGCAAACCCGATGTGGGACTTATGATTTTATTACTATTTAGAACCCCCAGGTAATTTTGTACAATACACCCCTTCAGTATTTTTAGTTAGTGCAACAGTGCTGTACTTACTCTCTATGCATATCGGTTCAGCTGTATCGTCAGATATCATTAAAAAAACAGAACTATCAAACAATGGCTCTCTTACGAAGACTGTCCAAAGTGGCATAACTACCCTTTCAGGTATCCATACAGGTGTTTCTTCATCAAATCGTACACCCTCAATATATTTCTCGTTATAATATTCGCCCTGAATATCTTTCAATACAATTTTGCCTTTGGCTAAAATTTCTGCTTCGGTATGCTTCATAATTTAAATATAAGGACTTTAAGTTAAACAAAAAGCCCGGACATAAAAATCAGATTGCTTCGTCGTACGTCCTCGCAAAGACAGATTAACAAACCCACAATTAACGCATCCACAAATCCACGCATAACCACAAAAACTAATACCGGTTCCTAAACCACACCTTTTGCCATTCCCTTTTCAGGATAAGAAAGGTAACCTGTTCGGCAAGTTCGGTAATATCGCCGCCGTTAAGGGCCTTTACCTCGTGTTCGGGTACATCTATAATATAAAGCAGGTTAAGATATTCGGCAAACTTATGGTGTATCAGCCTGAAAATTTTGGCCCGCACCGCCAGATTCCGCTCAAACGCCGCAGGACCCCCGGCAAACTCCACCGGCGCATTAGCCAGGGCAAAGTCTTTCTTACGCTGTTCTATAAGTTTTATGTACAGTTGTTCTTTCTGGGCCTGGCTCAGCAGGAGGTCGGTGGTTTCGGGTGCAATATACATTAATGTATGGTTAACGTTTTTTGGTTGCGTTTCTTTTGCCAAATATCTACAATTTTTGCCAGCAGCACATCGCCCCGGCATAAATAAATACGGCACCGATAGGCGGATTACCCGATGGTATAACCCACAGCATGGTACCGCGCCAGTTCCAGCAGTTTAGCATAACCCCCGAAACTTCGGTAAAAATTACGCTCAGTGCCACAAAACAATACAGGTTTTCGTAGCGTTTCCTGCGAAGCACCAAAAAGAATAACCCACCAAAAAGCAGCGTAAAATAATCGTGTAGTACCAGGGCGCTAAACGCAAAAAGAAGTATAAAAAAGATTTTGAAAAACAGTTTCAGGGCAGCATCATGCCGCATGGCCCAGGCGGTATGGGCAAATATAAACCCCGATGCGTACACCAGGGCATGGCCCACCGGCACATACAGCGGAATGGCCTCACCGGCATAATCGTACATGTGCAGCAGCTTACAAAAAATGAGTTCGCCTATATACGTAAGCGGCACAATAACCAGTACCAGCCGGCGCAGGTACGCATCGGCTGTTTTGTAAATAAACGCCACGTATAACAGCGCAAGCGCAGTGGTAAGCAGCCTGCCCTCAAAGTAATGCGCCCTGAAATACGGAGAATCAAGCCCCAGCGACACCCACACAAATACCGGAAACAGCCATGCCTGCCACAGCTGCACGTGCTTTACACCGGGGGTGGTATGTGTTGTGGCCGCGTTAATCACACCGTACGCTTCATAAGGTTTTGGCCAAAGGCACGCAGCAGCACCTTTTTGTCATCGGTTATATCCATCTTATCCAGCGTATCAAAGGCTTTAAGGGTATACTCCTCTATCGCCTCTTTAGTAACCGCGTCGGCACGGCTGGCAGTAAATATATTTTTTACATCCTCTACCTTGGCTGCCGGATCTTCGGGCTGGGCGGCAAACCATTGCAGCAGGCGTTCGCGGTCGTAGGCATTGGCCTGCTTAAGGGCTTTAAGGTACAGGTAGGTTTTTTTATTCTCTATAATATCGCCCCCTACCTGCTTACCAAAGGTAAGCGGATCGCCAAAGGCATCCAGGTAATCGTCCTGCAACTGAAACGCAATACCCAGGTAACGGCCAAAATCATAAATAAGGTTAGCATTCTCTGTAGTAGTACCCGCTACTATGGCACCCATTTTCATGGCGGCACCCACCAGCACGGCGGTTTTATACTCTATCATTTTAAGGTACTCGGGCTCAGTAACATCGTTACGGGTTTCAAAGTCTACGTCCCACTGCTGGCCTTCGCACACCTCAAGAGCGGTTTTGCTAAACAGCTTTGCCAGTTCCCTAAAGGTAGCCGGCTCGTATTGTTCAAAATGCTGATAGGCCAGTATAAGCATGGCATCGCCACTAAGTATGGCGGTGTTAGTGTCCCACTTTTCGTGTACGGTTTGGTTACCGCGGCGCAGTGGGGCATCGTCCATAATATCATCGTGCACCAGGCTAAAGTTATGAAACACCTCTACAGCCACCGCAGCCGGAAGCGCAGCACGACAGTCGACGTTAAACACCTCAGCCGTCATAAGGGTAAGCACGGGGCGTATGCGTTTGCCGCCAAGCGACAATATATAGTTTACAGGATCGTATAGGTTTTTTGGTTCTTTAGTAACGGCAGTCTGGGCAAAGTAGTCGGCCACTACCTGCTGGTAATATGCTATAGGGTGCATTAATTGTTTTTTTTGATAAAAGTAAGTTTTTATTGCGGTTGTGCCAAACGGTTTTTTGCGCACAATGGTTAAAATGCCTTGTTCTAAAGTCTGTTTAACATCAAAATTGAGTGTTTAACCCAATTTTAATCCGCCGCAATTAGCAGGAAATACGCCACGAAAACGACAACCTTTGACAAATTTGTAAAAACTTTGGAAACTTTTTTTGTTTTAAAAGTTTCCTTTATATATTTGCACTATAATTTTATCCTAACAATGAAAGAGGCAATACAGGAAAAAGCAATGGAAATGTACATGAAGCTCGGCTTCAGGGGCGTAACGCTAGACGATATTGCCCAGGAAATGAGCATCAGTAAAAAAACCATTTACCAGCATTTTTCTAACCGCAACGAACTTATAGAAGCGGTGGCAAAACATATGCTGCAGGAAATAAAGGATGAAATAGACAACCTGTGCCAAGGCCAGTTTAACCCTGTTGAAGAACTGTTTGCCATACGTAGCTACCTGCGTAAAACCCTGGAAGGCAAGTATCAGCTGCCTATTTTTCAGTTGCAGAAGTTTTACCCCGAAATTTCGCAGAAGATAAAACAAGACCAGTTTTGTAAAATGCACGATAGCGTTATGGATAACCTTAAGCGAGGCATAAACATGGGCCTGTACCGCCCCGAAATAGACCTGGAGTTTATTACCCGCATTTACTTTGCAGGGGTTACCGGTACTAAAGACCCTAATATTTTTCCGGAGGATAAGTTTAACATCCACACACTGCACACGCAGTACCTGGAATACCACCTGCGCGCCATAGGCACCGAAAAAGGCCTTGTATTGTTACACCAACACCTACAGGAAACAGACGAAAATTCTTAACAAAATTTTAATTTTTGTAAAATGATGCAATGTTATACATTTGCATTGACAAAATTGTCAAACAATAAAGTTAAACTAAAATGTCAGCTAAAAGAACCGAAGAGATAGCCGTAGCAGTAGATACTGAACAGCTGATAAAAGATACCGCCAAGAAAATATTTTTTGGCGAAGGCAGGTTTAATGCCACCACGCAGGAAATAGCCGATGCAGCCGGTGTAAACCGCACGCTTATAAACTACTACTTCCGCTCGCGCGATAACCTGTTTACCATAGTATTTGAAGAAGCGCAGGCAAAAGAGCATGAACGTACCGAGATGATTGTATTTGCAGAAATGCCACTGCGCGATAAAATAGCCCCGTACCTGGATATAATGCTGGAACAAAGCAAAGACTACCCGTACCTTGAAATATACATGGTTACCCAGATGAACCAGGGCTGCGTATACAAAGACCCTGAGACCATGAACCGCATGCTGGATAAGTTTTACCTGCAAATAGCCATAGAAATGGATAAGGGCAACATAGCCAAGATGAGGCCGGAGCAGTTTTTACTCAACTTTATTTCGCTTACCTCGTTCCCGGTTTCTATGAGGCCGCTGCTGCAGGAAACCATGGGCTTTAGCCAGGAAAGCTACGACCGCCTGCTGGAAGAACGCAAGCAAATAATACTGGATATGCTTTTTATAAACAAAGACGAATTGTAACACCCTTTTAAATCTAAATATCAACAAAAAATGAACAGTTTAATCACCCGTAAGGGGCTCCTTGCCCTTTTAATGGTACTTTCGGCAGCTGTGGGGCTGCGCGGGCAAAACAGGCCTGCCGCGCAAACCATAACGCTAAAGGATGCCATTAACTACGCCCTCCAGAACAAAGCCGATGCCGCTAAGGCAAAGCTGGATGTGGAGAACAGCGAGTACAAAATACAAGAGGTGCGCTCGCAGGCGCTGCCAAATATTTCGGCTAACGGTGGCCTTACCTACAACCCTATCCTGCAGTTAAGCGCATTACCGGGGCAGGTATTTGGCGGGCCGGTAGGGTCTGTAATACTGGCACCACTGGGACAAAAATGGAATTCTACGGCAGGGATAAGCCTTACGCAGAAAATTTTTGACCAAAGTGTGTTTACCGGACTTAAGGCCGCAAAAAGCACCCGCGAATTTTACCAGGTAAATGCCCAGCTTACAGAGCAGCAGGTTATAGAGCGTGTTGCCACTAACTACTACCAGGTATACGTGCAGCGCGAAAACCTGAAAACGCTGAACGAAACCTACGCGAATACCGAAAAAACGCGCAACATTATTAAAGGCCAGTTTGATGCCGGGCTTGCCCGTAAAATAGACCTGGACCGTATGAATGTGAACCTGCGCAATATAGAAACCCAGCGCACGCAGCTAAAAAATGCGGTAGAGCTACAGGAAAACGCGCTGAAGTTTTACATGGGTATGCCTATAGATACCCCTATTACCCTGCCTGATACAGACATGAACATAAAGCCACTGGCTATAGAGGAAGCTCCGGATGTAACAAACCGCGCCGAATACCAGTTGCTGCAAAAACAAAAACAGCTGTATTACTATAACAAAAAAGCGCAGGAAGCAGCATACTACCCCAGCCTTTCGGTTACTGCAGGGTACAACTATATAGGCCAGGGGCCGGAAATGCCCTGGTTTAAAAAATCTGCCGATAACGTATACTGGAGTGATTTTAGCAGCATAAGCCTTAACCTGCACGTGCCTATATTTACGGGTTTTGGTACCCGTGCCAAAGTAAGGCAGGCCGATATAGAGCTTAAAAAGAACGAACAGGACATTAAGGATACCAAGCTTAGCCTTGACCTTGCCTACCAAAATGCCAAAGTACAGATTCAGAACAGCCTTAGCACCATAGACCTGCAAAAGGAAAATGCAAAGCTTGCCAAAGAAGTTTTAGAAAACACTCAAAACAACTATAAGCAGGGGCTCGCCACACTCACCGATTTATTAGATTCTGAAAACTCGTACATACAAGCACAAAACAATTATACGTCTGCTTTATTAGATTATAAACTTGCCGAAGTACAGCTTATTAAGGCTAAAGGCGAACTGGAAACCCTTAAAAAGTAACAACCATGAAAAAAGTAATATACATAGTAGTAATCGCAGCTGTAATAGGTGGCGGATCTATATGACTAAATAAATATATAGAAAACGAATATATATTAAATCTTAATATTTCTTCTTAAAAGTTTTGTAAATATGCCAAACTACAATTAAAATTGTAGTAGCT
>JAAXJD010000025.1:0-7991 GCA_012270005.1 Flavobacterium sp.
GTAAAAGGATGGGTAAGAACTTTTAGAAATAACCAGTTCTTAGCCATAAACGACCGGTCGGTAATTCATAATATACAGGCGGTGGTAGACTTTGAAAATACCCCTGCCGATACCCTTAAACGCCTTACAACAGGTGCAGCCGTAGCGGTAAAAGGTGCTCTTGTACCTAGCCAGGGTGCAGGGCAAAAATTTGAAATCCAGGTAAAAGAGCTGGAAATACTGGGCGACAGCGCTGCGGAGAAATTCCCGATGCAGCCTAAAAAACACTCACTGGAGTTCCTTCGCGAAAATGCTCACCTTCGTGTGCGCACTAACGTGTTTGGCGCCATTATGAGGGTGCGTTCGGTGCTGTCGTTTGCCATTCACCAGTACTTTCAGGAGAAAGGTTTTGTGTATGTAAACACGCCTATTATTACAGGGTCTGACGCTGAGGGCGCAGGCGAAATGTTTCAGGTAACATCGCTTCCTGTAGGTAACCCGCCACTAAACGAGGAGGGCAAAATAGACTACAAACAGGATTTCTTCGGCAAGGAAACTAACCTTACCGTATCGGGTCAGTTGGAAGCCGAGACTTTTGCCATGGCACTGGGCCAGGTGTATACCTTCGGGCCTACATTCCGTGCAGAAAACAGTAACACCAGCCGCCACCTAGCCGAATTCTGGATGGTAGAGCCGGAAGTGGCTTTTAACGACCTGGACGATAACATGGACCTGGCAGAAGACTTTATACAGTACGTGATTAAGTTTGCCATGGAGCGTTGCAAGGACGACCTTGAGTTTCTGGACAAGCGCCTTGCCGATGAGGAAAAAACCAAGCCTACCGCAGAGCGTAGCGAACTTGGCCTGCTTGAAAAACTGAACTTTGTACTTGAAAATAAATTTAAGCGGGTAAGCTACACAGAGGCTATAGACATCCTGAAAGCGAGCAAGCCAAACAAAAACAAGAAATTTAGCTACATTATAGAGGAGTGGGGTGCCGACTTACAGAGTGAGCACGAACGCTACCTTGTAGAAAAGCACTTTAAGTGCCCGGTAATACTGTTTGACTATCCTGCAAAAATTAAGGCTTTCTACATGAGACTGAATGACGACAACAAAACCGTACGCGCCATGGACATACTGTTCCCGGGTATTGGTGAAATTGTGGGTGGCTCGCAAAGGGAAGAACGCCTTGATGTGCTGCAACAAAAAATTACCGACCTTGGCATCGACGAAAAAGAGCTTTGGTGGTACCTTGATACGCGCCGTTTTGGTACAGCAGTACACAGCGGCTTTGGCCTTGGCTTTGAGCGCCTGGTACTGTTTGTTACCGGTATGGGTAACATCCGCGACGTTATTCCGTTCCCAAGGACTCCGCAGAACGCTGAGTTTTAAAAGGCAAACACAATATAATGAAGGCATTACAGTTTACTTTGTAATGCCTTTTTTTATTATCTTTGATACAAATGAAAATGCTATGGACTTACAAGCAAGAAAACTAAATCTGATAGAATACCTCCTTCATGTTACCGATGAAAAGGTATTTGACAAAATTGAATCATTGATAAAAGGAAACGAACAACAAGATCCTTTCACTCAGGAATAAATGATTGCACGTGCCCAAAAAGCTAATGAAGACTATGAAGCAGGCCGTGTACTCACTACTGAAGAACTTGAAGAGGAGATGAAAAACTGGTAATCAATGAAAATTGTATGGTCGAGGTTTGCAGTGAAAAACCTAAGAGATATTTACGAATATTATGCTGAAACAGCAAGCCCATCAATAGCCTTAAAAATCAGAAACGGAATATTTGAAGAAGGTAAAAAAATTAACAAACACCCTTCTGCCGGTCAAATTCAGGAATCACTCTCAGGCTTTCGCCAAGAACATCGTTATGTTTTAAAAGGACATCACAAAATAATATACAGAATTGTTAACAATGAAATACTGATAACTGATATTTTTGATACTAGGCAAAATCCGTCAAAAATGAACAATCCAAGCCGTAATTTGTAACACACCGCAGAACGCTGAGTTTTAAAATATATGAAGCCTCCCGATTGGGAGGCTTTTTTTATGTATTTTTGAGGAAAGCAATAACCTACAAAATGAAGATCCGACAGCTCCTTGCAATTATATTCGGTACGACGATAATTTACCGAGCCTATAAAGAAATCTATGAATCTATTTTTTTTGAAGCTTTTATATGGACCCTATTAATAATAATAGGAGCTACTTTACTTTCTATTTCGATATTCAAAGACTATAAAAACTACAAACAAAATAAAAAGCTTATAAATTTCAGTTCATCTTTCTCAATTGTAGGATTTACTCTCATTACAATGGCAATCCTAATTAAAACAGAATTGAATTTTGATAAACCAACTCTAATAGATGCGTATTATGCTGATGATATTGGAGGATTATATATAGATTTTAAAACCGATGGTTCATATATCTTTGCAAGTACCGCAATAGGGTGCAGTAATTACAGTTACGGCACTTACAAAATCTCTGGGAATAGAATTACTCTTAACAAAATTCCTGATGGGTATATAACATCGTGCCATCTCGAAATAATAACAAACGAGAACGGAAAAGAAAGTTTTATGAAAGAAATTTCAGGAAGTAATTTTACTTTCACAGTTAAAGAAGATAACCGCTAAACCAACCCCTCCTCAAAAATTATACCCAACTCCTTTTCGTATTAATTTTTTCTAAAAAAACACAACAGTCAAAAACGGATTTTTGTATCTTTATCCTATTAAAATAGTCCGTTTTTATTATGCTCAAGCAAAACCTACAGCTTAAATTATCGCAAAAACTTTCACCACAGCAAATTCAGCTCATGAAGCTGATACAGCTGCCTACGCAGGCTTTTGAACAACGCCTGAAAGAGGAAATGGTGGAAAACCCTGCGCTGGAGGGCGGCAAGGAAGACGAGTACGACTATGACCAGGACGAATACGGCAATGACGACTACGATGAGTATGACGACTATGATAACGAACGCATAGACGCCGACGAAATAAACATAGACGAATACCTTAGCGATGACGAAATACCGGGCTACAAGTTACAGGCTAACAACTACAGCGACGATGACGAAGACCGCTCGCTGCCGTTCGCCGCTACAGTGAGTTTCCACCAGAGTTTGCTGGATCAGCTAAACACGTTTATAATGAGCGAGGACGAGCGCGAGATAGCCGAGTTCCTTGTGGGCAGCATAGACGATACCGGTTACATACGCCGCAGCATTCCGGATATTGTAGATGATATGGCGTTTACACAGGGTATTTATACCGATGAAGCCACTGTAGAGCACGTACTCCATTTTATCCACCAGCTGGATCCTGCGGGTGTGGGCGCACGCGATTTGCAGGAATGTTTATTGCTGCAACTTATGATTAAAACCCCTACCACATCTATAGAGCTTGACGTTAAAATTATTGAAGACCAGTTTGAGGCGTTTACCAAAAAACACTACGACAAACTGCTTCAGAAATTTGACATACAGCAGGATGACCTGCGTCGCGCTATAGACGAAATTGAAAAACTAAACCCTAAACCTGGAGGTGCTTACGAAAGTAACGCAAAACCTATAGAACACGTAGTGCCTGATTTTGGCATTAAAATAGTAGATGGCGAGCTGGAACTTTCGCTTAACGGGCGTAATGCACCGGAACTTCACGTAAGTAAAGACTACCAGGAAATGCTGCAAAGCTACAAGGAAAGCCGCCAGAAAAGCAGCCAGCAAAAAGATGCTGTACAATTTATAAAACAAAAACTAGATAGTGCCAAGTGGTTTATAGATGCCATCCGCCAAAGGCAGGAAACGCTGTTTGTAACCATGAACGCTATTATGGAATACCAAAAAGAATACTTCCTTGACGGCGATGAGGCAAGGCTAAAACCCATGATACTTAAAGATATTGCCGATATGGTGGGGCTGGACATTAGTACCGTAAGCCGTGTGGCAAACAGTAAGTATGTAGAAACCCCATACGGCACCAAGCTGATTAAGGATTTCTTTAGCGAAGCCATGAAGAACGACCAGTGCGAGGCCCGGAGTACTATCTCAATCAAAAAGATACTGAAATCCGTTATTTCTGAAGAAGACAAGCGCAAGCCACTACCCGATGATAAACTAGCCGATATACTTAAAGACCGTGGCTACCCTATAGCCCGCCGTACTATAGCGAAATACCGCGAACAGCTGGATATTCCGGTGGCACGTATGCGTAAGAAAATATAGGGTATGGAAAAATTAATCCGTATTTTTTCGTACCTGTTTTACCCGTTATTTATTCCCACCTACGCCACGCTGTTTTATTTTATACTGGCAGGAAAGTTTTTTGTGGTTAACGAACTGTACCTGATTTTCATTCAGGTATTTATACTTACGGTATTGTTGCCGGTTTCTGTATACTACCTGTTGCGCTCATTAGGGCTTGTTTCCTCCACAATGCTGTCTGAAAAAAAAGAACGCAGGCTGCCACTGGCCATTAACTGCCTTTTACTGCTAATGCTTACCGAGTATAGTTTTAGGGAATTTCACGTAAAAGAGCTTTACTTTTACTTTTTAGGCCTGCTGATTAGCTTTGGCGGCGCACTGGTTATGGTATTACGCCACGTAAAAGCAAGCCTACACATGATGGGCATGGCATCGTTAACCATGTTTATCATAAGCCTTTCCATGTATTACCACGTACGGCTGGTTGTAGTAATCGCTTTCCTTATTATGTGTTGTGGCTACGTAGCAGCATCGCGACTTCAGGCAAAAGCACACACCCCTGCCGAACTTATTATAGGCACCTTTCTGGGTATAGTTCCACAGGTAGCCCTGTGGTATGCATGGCTTATACCAGCCTTATAAATTTTATACCCAAGTTAAAGGATATAAAACATAAGCCCAAAACTCACTGGGCGCAGTTTCAGCTTATCGTTATTCTCTGGTATAGGCATGCCTTTATAAATGGTATTAAAACCATAATAGGCATAAAAATTCCACGTATTGTACCCTGCCGAAACATACATACCGGTCATAATACGGTTCATGTTAGGGTCGTTGTTTATTTTTATTTTGGTATCGCCATCGGGTTTATACTCTGATTTGTTGTAAAAAAGATAGCTCACTTTAAACCCTGTATATACCCTCCAAAAACGGTGGTCTGTATCGTTACTGGTACGCCAGCGGAGTTCCAGCGGAAAATCAAGGTAGTGTAACACCAGCTTGTTTTTATCAAACGCCGCCTGCGATATTATGCTGTAATAATTGGCTCCTTCTGTTTGCTGCGTTACTACACTGTGCTTAAGGTTAGTGTAAGAATATCCTACACCCAGCGCTATGGCGTAGTTTCGGCGTTTATTCAAAGGAACATCTCGCAGTATTCCAAAATTTAAATTCACCGGTACAGAATACTGAGAGTACCCTGCCGGCTTAGCCTGAACCAGCACATACGAAATCCCTGCATAAAACTGGTCTTCACGGTAATGCGGATCGGGCACCAGTATTACGGTGTCTTTTTCGGTCTCTGTTTTTTCGGCAACGCTTTGGGCTATCCCTTTGGCACCCGCCATAAACAGCAATAAAAGTAGTAGGTAGCGCATCATTTAAAAAAAGCTTACGTTATACAAAGATGCGAAAACTTTGCGGTATATAAACAGCCGTATACGTTAACAGCGTGCCAAATGCAAACAAAAAAGCTGCCCCGGATAATCGGGAACCCACGTTTAGTATCTAAACGGATAATATTACATGCTCCTGCCCACACTATTCATTATCACAGTCAATGCCAATATACATTTGAACTTTCCCGTAGATTTTACTAACCGCTGCCTGAATCTCTAAAAATCATTGCCGCAAAAACAACAACATACCAGTTTTAAGAATCCTTTAGCAGTGTTTTAAAATCCCGCACCCGAACTTTGTAAAACACACGAAACTAATACACTTATGCGATTACTTTTATGCGCCGTGGCATTAATTTGCTATGGTAGTAGCCACGCACAACTGAGTCCGCCCGGGCTTGGTGAAACACACTCGGCGTACTGGAACGCGGCAGGCGTACGGCAAAAAATAAACGAAAAAAACACCTCTGTAACCTATGTAGGCACGGGAAGGATAAGCGGACCCGAGGATGAAAACCCATTGAACAAGCCGTCTATTTTTGTGGTAAACGAAGAAGTATACCACAGAATAAATCCTGCCTGGCAATACAGCTACGCGCTAAGCTACCGAAGGCAATACCACTACAGCCACCTTGTACAAAACCCGGATGATGCCGACATTCACCAGGAATATAGGGCATACGGACGGATTAGCCACACCAACAACTTTGTCAATTTTAAATGGAAAAACACACTGAGACAGGAAGTCCGCAGGTTTTTTGATGCAGAATTTGGCAATATAAACAACAACCTACAACTGCGTACACGTTTAAAAACCCAACTGTCGACTGGGATTGACGCGGCAAAAACAAGCAGCGTAAGCGCCAGCGCCGAAGTTTTGTTTTCTATACCGCATGACGCTACAGAAAACTGGGGGAATTATGAATATAAGGAAAGTAGGTTTTGCCTCTACTATACCTACAAGCCAAAAGAAATGCCGCTAACCTTTGACCTGGGGTACATGAATGATCTTATAGGCACGGGTCATGATATTGTAGATGCCAATTATATTGCTTTTGATATAATATTGGAAAACCCCTTTTAGCCAAACTAAAAGGGGTTTCCTTATCTAACAGCTTATGTAATTACAGCACTTTTTTAAACAGGCTGCTTGCGGTGTGCCCGCCAAACCCAAATGTGTTATTTAGCACATAGTTAAGTTTGGCTTTTTGGCTTTTGCCAATAACCAGCTTTGTGTTTTCAGGAATACGCTCGTCCAGGTTATCCGGATTTGTATTTATGGTTCCCGGGATAATGCCGTCGCGCAGCGACAATATACTTATAATACTTTCTACAGCGCCGGCAGCCCCCAGTAAGTGCCCCGTCATGCTTTTAGTAGCGGTAACGGTTACATTATACCCCTCAAACAAGGTGGCTATACCGGTAAGCTCCCCTATATCGCCCAGTGGCGTAGAGGTGGCATGGGCATTTACATAACCTTCGGCAGCTATTTCGGCAGGCGTTACACCGGCCTCTTTAAGCGCACGCGCCATACCCAGTTGGGCTCCAAGGCCGTCTGCCGGCGTACCGGTTAAATGATAGGCATCGGCGGCCATACCACCACCTATAATTTCGGCGTAAATTTTTGCACCGCGTGCCACAGCGTGCTCCCATTCTTCCAGGATAAGCGCCCCGGCACCTTCGCCTGCCACAAAACCATCTCTGGATTTATCAAACGGGCGCGATGCACCTTCCGGATTATCATTGCTTTTGCTTAATGCCTGCGATGCGCCAAAACCGCCAATGCTCGATGGCGTAATGGCTGCCTCGCTACCGCCGGTTACCATAATGGTAGCCTTACCCATACGGATGGTATCTGCTGCTGCAATAATAGCTGAGTTACTGGATGCACAGGCCGAAACCGTAGCATAGTTAGGCCCATGCAGCCCAAAACGTATAGAAAGTACGCCCGCAGCAATATCTACAATCATTTTAGGGATAAAGAACGGGTTAAAACGCGGCGTACCATCGCCGGCGTGGAACTCCTGCAACTGCTCCTCAAACGTACCGATACCGCCGTTACCCGTACCCCAAATCACACCCACATCGTAGCGGGCTTCCTGGCTCATGGCTGCAAAATCAAGCCCTGCATCTTTAACGGCTTCTTCTGTAGCCACTATAGCATACTGTGTATAAAGATCGTATTTCCTGAGTTCTTTTTTCTCGATAAAATCTTCGCCTTTAAAACCCTTTACCTCACAGGCAAAACGTGTTTTAAACTTTGCCGCATCAAAGTGTGTAATGGGCGCGGCACCGCTTTTACCGGCCACTATGTTATCCCAAAATTCGGCTACCGAATTTCCTAAAGGGGTAATAGCTCCAAGGCCGGTTACTGCTACTC
>JAAXJD010000025.1:8001-9268 GCA_012270005.1 Flavobacterium sp.
GCTACTCTTTTCATTTTATAGGTGTTTTTATAAGATTCGAATATCCTTTGGCTAGCAATTTTGTTTTGTCTTCATTCCACACATCGCAGTGAATATTTACAATTTGCCTGCCGCGTTTTTGCACGCTTGTTTCTGCAATAATAACATCGCCTGCGCGTGCCGCCGCAAAGTAATCTACAGATAAATTTACGGTTACATGAAAAACGTCTTCGCCATAGGTAATTAAGGTGGCTCCCATGGCATCATCTATAATAGCCGCCGTTACCCCGCCGTGCAGCGTACCAAACGGGTTGGTCATTTCCTTGCGCACGGTGTATTGAAACGCCAGGCTGCCTTCCTCTACCTTGAGTATTACAGGCTGCAACCAGTTCATAAACGGCGATGGCGAATCCTGCACCTGCCTCCCTATATACCGGCGCAACATTTCTGTTTCTTTTGTTTCCATAAGCACACACTAAAAACCAAACGGTATTTTATTTTTATACCATTTGGTATATTTATAGTCAAAAAAATTATTTCTCTAAATCTTTTATCAGCCGCTTTGCCGTTTTTAGGGCAGCAGCAAGTGCTTCTTCGTTACCCGTAAGCTTCCAGAGCATAACACCGCCTTCTATAAGCGCTATAAAAGACAAAGCGAAGGCCGCAGCATCTGCACTCTTTTTTATTTCCTTACGTTCCTGTCCTTCCTTTACAAGCGTTACAAGTGCACGCTTCCATCCGTTTATGGCTTTACGCGCCTTTTCCTTAAGTGCGGGGTGCGTATCATCTGCCTCTACCGCGGTATTTAGTACCGGGCAGCCATATTGCAATACAGGATCGGCTGGGAGTGCCGCATATACCGCCACATAAGCCTTTAGCTTATCTACGCTATGATGGTAACGCCCTACCTTGTCGGCCACAAGCTGCGTGACCCGACTAAAGTTATAATCAAACGCGGCAAGCGCCACATCGTCTTTACTTTCAAAGTTACCGTAAATACTGCCCTTTGTTAGGCCGGTAACACCGGTAAGGTCTGATATAGATGTGCCGGCGTACCCCTTACGGTTAAATACCGGGGCGGTTTTTTCTATGATAAACTGTTTTGTTTTATCTGCCTTAGTCATACAGCAAAGATAAGAATAAAAATATACCAATCGGTATAAATACATAAATTTTCCCAATTATGATTTTTATCACAACCGGGAGCCGAAAGACTTCTTAATTTTAGTTTCAGGAATACGGAAAATTCCGTAACTTTAGCATATGAACCTTAAAATGTAAAAGCTAT
>JAAXJD010000025.1:9278-15454 GCA_012270005.1 Flavobacterium sp.
TTTGAATACAGACAACCACTTTGAAGGCACAGGAAGAAAAGAAGGCTACTGGAGCGAAGTAGCACATGAAAAATTAAAACGATTTGAAGAGCGCATATCTACACTCGAAATTCATATTTCAGATGAAAACAGCGGTGCAAAACATGGGGCTACCGATAAAAAATGCACCATTGAAGCTCGTGTAAGCGGATATTCTCAGCTGTCTGCCAGTTGCAAATCAGACAATATTGAAAAAGCAATTTCGGGCGCGCTTGATAAGCTGAAAAGTGTATTAGAGCACGCGCTTGATAAAGCAAAAACACACTAAACAAACAGCATTTATATAACCGAAACAGCTCCTGTATTTTACCATACAGGAGCTGTTTTATTTTAAGATTACTTACGCGCACTGGATTTTATCTGCTGGTTTTCTTCTGCATCATCTATAGAATGCGTACGCGAAAGTTCGTTATCTTTCTCCGCCAGGTCGCCCAGCTTTTTATAGTATTTTTCTATTACCTTCATTTCCTCCTCGCTTATATCTTCTATATCTACCAGGCGGTTGCTGGCATTTTTATGCGAGGCAAGCAGCTCGTTCAGTTTTATTTGTATGGCAAGCGAATCTTTATTTTGCGCCTTTTGTATTAAGAATACCATAAGAAATGTTATTATGGTAGTACCGGTGTTAATAACCAGTTGCCAGTTCTCTGAGTAATTAAATATCGGCCCGCATATACCCCATATTACTACCAGGGAAAACGCGCCCACAAAAACCGGCGTACTGCCTGTGGCCTGTGTTACTTTTGTGGCAAAGGTATCAAATATACTACCCCTGCCCCGTTTACTTTCGTTGTTCATGATGTGTGTATTTTTGTATTAAAGTTAGGAAATACAACATCTTAACGTACTTGGTTTAACCCAAGTTTAATACACACAGCTTCCACATTTGTTAAATAAAAGGCCGGTATACACCCATTACCGGGATAAAGTAATACTTTAGCAACATCCAAAACATCTGTTATAATGAAAAAACGTATTTTAAGCACAGTACTGCTTACCGGCGTACTGGTACTTCAATTTTCGTGCTCATCGTCATCGGGCACACCTTCTGAGGACAACGGTAACAACAACCCTACGCCCGGAACTAACGACATAGACCTTTATCTTACCGAAGGCGACCAAAGCGTGCTGCTGCAAAAGCAAACCACCGTACTGGACCTTAACACCACAGCACAGGTTTACCCCAACGTAATAGACATTACCGATGGTACCACGTACCAAACCATAGACGGTTTCGGTTACACCCTTACCGGCGGCAGTGTGCAGGTAATCAACACGCTTAATGCCGCGCGCAAACAGGCACTGCTACAGGAGCTATTTGGCACTGGGGGAATCGGCATAAGCTATCTGCGTCTTTCCATAGGTGCTTCAGACCTAAATGCGTCGGCATTTACCTATGATGATATGCCCGCGGGGCAAACCGACCCTACACTGGCTAACTTCAGCATGGAAAATGATAGTGCGGTAATTGCCATGTTGAAAGAAATACTGGCTATTAACCCAAACATTAAAATGATTGCCACCCCATGGTCTGCCCCGGTATGGATGAAGACCAACGAAAACTTTAAGGGAGGCAACCTAAAACCGGAATACTACGCCGCCTATGCGCAGTATTTTGTAAAATATCTGCAGGCCATGAAAGCCGAAGGTATAAACATAACTGCCGTAACCCCACAAAACGAGCCGCTGAACCCGTATAACGAGCCAAGCATGGTTATGGATGCTACCTCTCAGCGTGATTTTATTAAGAACAACCTTGGGCCGGCTTTAGCAGCAGCGAATCTTACTACAAAAATCATTGCCTACGACCATAACTGCGATGTTACCACCTATGCGGCAACCGTGTTTAACGATGCTGCGGCAAGCCAGTATACCGATGGTAGCGCATGGCACCTATACGCCGGCGACATTAATGCACTAAGCAGCGTACATAACAGTTACCCTAATAAAAATATTTATTTTACAGAGCAATATACCAGTGGAAGCGGCAGTTTTGCAGGCGACCTGAAATGGCACCTTAAAAATGTACTGATAGGCGCTACACGAAACTGGAGCAAAAACGTACTGGAATGGAACCTGGCCAGCGATGGTGGTTTTAACCCCCACACCCCGGGAGGCTGCAGCGACTGTAAGGGTGCTATTACCATTACCAGCAGCGACAGCTACCAGCGCAATGTGGCTTACTACATTATAGCGCACGCGTCTAAGTTTGTTCCTGCGGGCTCTGTACGTATAAGCAGCAACAACAGCAACACAAACGGCAACCTTAATAACGTGGCGTTTAAAACCCCTGAGGGTAAAACGGTGCTTATTTTAGAAAACGACAACGCCGTGGCCATAACCTTTACCATAAGGCAGGGCGGGCAATGGGTTACAGCCAAGCTAAACGGTGGTGCTGTGGGCACTTACGTGTGGTAGTAAATAACACAATAGCATAAAAAATCAAAAAGCGCGGCTTGCAGGCCGCGCTTTTTTTGTGTGTGTAAAAAAACATTTATTAAACAATCTACCAAAAAATGGTGTAGAGTGCCGCTGTAATGCCGGTAATAACCAGCGCTCCTACGGTAAACGCAGGGGTAACCTTAAACATTGTGGTGTCTACTTCTAATCCGTTAGTATTAACACCTTTTTGTGATTCTTTAGTGCTTATGAAGAACATAGCTACTACGCAAAGCACAAATACTATAGCCATCCTGTCCAGGAACGGTATTTCATACACGCCCTCGGCATTTGGTACGGCCCAGCCAATAGGGTTTAGGAAAGACAAATCTACAACAGCCGGAAGGAATTTTAGCACACAGCTAAAAATAAATCCGCCAATGGTGGCAAAAAGTGCCGCATTGCTGGTAGTTTTCTTCCCGAAGCAACCAAGCAGGAACAGGGCAAAAATACCCGGGCTTACAAACCCTGTGTACTCTTGTATAAACTGGAAACCTCCTTTTTTATCTATGCCAAGGAACGGCGCTATGATAATAGCAATAACCATAGCCGAAACCACCGTGATTTTACCCACGTTAACCAGTTTCTTTTCGTCTGCCTCAGTGTTTATGCGTTTTTTATAAATATCAAGGGTAAATATGGTAGCTATACTGTTTGCCTTACCCGCCAGCGATGCCACTATAGCCGCAGTTAGTGCTGCAAACGAAAGCCCTTTTAACCCTGCGGGAAGCAGGTTAAGCAGCACCGGATACGCCCTGTCTGGATTTAGTTCACCCGCCTGCATCATCTCCGTTTGGAAACTGCCATGCTGGTACAGCACATACGCCGCAATACCCGGTATAACCACAATAAGCGGCATCATAAGCTTAAGGAACGATGCAAACAGTAGCCCGCCGCGCGCCGTTTTAAGGTCGGCACCCAATGCACGCTGCGTTATGTACTGGTTACAGCCCCAATAATTAAGGTTTACTATAATCATACCGCCTATGAGTACCGAAAGGCCCGGCAACTCTGAGTAGTTAGGGTTGTCTTTATGGAAAATCATGTGGAAGTGGTCGCCCGCTTCGGCTGTCATGTGCTTAAAGCCATCTAAAAGGCCGTCGCCACCAAACTCGTGCGAAACAAGGTTAACCGCAAGGTACGTGGTAATCAATCCTCCAAGTATAAGGAAGAACACCTGTATTACATCGGTAAAACCAATAACCTTCATGCCACCCAGGGTAATCATAATACTAAATATGGCCAGGAACGCAATACACAGGTTAAAATCTATACCGCTAATGCTGCTTATGGCAAGCGCACCCAGGTATAGAATAGAGGTTAGGTTTACAATAACATACAGCAACAACCAAAACACCGCCATAATCATGGCTACATTAGCGTTATAGCGCTGGTGCAAAAACTGTGGCATGGTAAATATCTTGTTTTTAAGATATACCGGTATAAAAAATACGGCTACCACTATAAGGGTTATGGCGGCCATCCACTCGTAAGTGGCTATGGCAAGGCCCAGCTTAAAGCCGCTGCCGCTCATGCCTATAAACTGCTCAGCACTAATGTTACTGGCAATAAGCGATGCACCAATGGCCCACCAGGTAAGCGAACCTTCGGCAAGGAAGTAATCACTGCTCGAGGCGCTTTCTTTTTTCTTGCGGTTGTATATCCATAGGCCATACCCTACTATCAAAACGAAGTAGACCAGGAACACTATGTAATCCGCGGTTGCTAATGAAGACTGCATAATTGTGTGTTTGTTGAGATTTGGGTTATAGAAAAAATTTGCGTTATAGTTGCGTTATTGCTTTTGCTTGTAGTGTACCTCTGAAAGCTCCCTGAGCGTGGCAGCGCTCTTTTCAGGCGAAATATCACGTTGTGCTTCGGCCATAAGTTCGTAGCCCACCATAAACTTCTTTACCGTAGCCGAACGTAGTAACGGCGGATAAAAATGCATGTGGAAATGCCACTCCGGGTGCTCCACGCCATCGGTAGGCGCCTGGTGTATACCCGATGAGTACGGGAACGACGTTTCAAAAAGGTTGTCGTATTTTACGGTAAGTATTTTTATGGCTTCGGCAAAAGCCAGTGCTTCCTCCTCTGTCATGTCTGTAATTTTGCCAAAATGCCTCTTGCTTACAATCAGCGTTTCAAACGGCCATATAGCCCAAAACGGCCCCAGTACTACAAAATGTTCGTTCTCGTACACAATGCGCTCGTTACGCCCCAGTTCTTCTTTAAGGTAATCAGCAAGCAGGCTGCGCCCGGTAGCTTCGTAATACTTTTTAAGGTTTTCCTGGGTTTTGGCAATGTTTGTAGGCAGCGAACTCTGGCTCCATATTTGTCCGTGCGGGTGCGGGTTACTACAACCCATAACAGCCCCTTTATTTTCAAAAATCTGAACGTGGTTTATAAAGTCACGACTGCCCAAATCCAGGTATTGCGCTTTCCATACATCTACCACTTTTTTAATGGCCTCTACCTCCATTTCGGGTAGCGTAAGATCATGCCTTGGCGAAAAGCATATTACCCGGTTAATACCCCTTTCTGGCTCTATACGGAACAAGTCTGTACTTACCGGCTTTTCTACCTCCTCCTGTAACAATGATGGGAAGTCGTTATCAAAAACAAAAACATCGGTATACTTATCGTTATACACACCGTTGCTGCGCTCATTACCGGCACACAGGTAGCAGGTAGGGTCGTAATGCGGACGCTCTTCGCCTCCGGCACTTTCCTTTTGTCCCTGCCAAGGCCTTTTGGCACGGTGCGGTGATACCAGCACCCATTCGTCCATTAGCGGGTTATACCTTCTGTGCGGATGTTCGTTATTATCAAATGCCTGCATATTCTGTTGTATATTGGCTGGTACCTTTAGATATTTTTACCTTGTAGGCTTCCAGTTTAATATTAAATTTTTCTTTGTACTCTTGGCTCACGCGTTCTATAATAGCGTTAACAGCATCCTTTTTTACAAGGTTAATGGTACAGCCGCCAAAGCCGCCGCCCATCATACGGGCACCCAGTACATTTTCATTGTTACGCACGGCATCGGCAAGGAAATCAAGCTCCTCGCAACTTACCTCGTAGTTTTTGCTAAGGCCGTCGTGCGTGGCAAACATTAGTTTACCCAGTGTGGCAAAATCCTCATTTTCAAGCGCGGTAACCGCATCGAGCACACGCTTAATTTCGCGTACTACAAAAAGGCACCTGCGGTACACCACATCGCCCAGTATGTTTTTACTGGCCTCTACCTGCGCTTCGGTAAGGTCGCGGAAGGTTTTTACCTCCGGGTACTGCTCTTTAAGCAGCGCCAGCCCCTGCTCTACCTCGTTACGGCGGTCGTTATAGCCCGACGTAAGCAGGGTATGTTTTACTTTGCTGTCCAGCAAAAGCAATGAATATTCTTTAAAATCAGCATTGTGGTATTCGTACTCCAGCGAGTTACAGTCCAGTTTTATAACCTTACGCTTTTAACCATACACGCTGCCAAAATGATCCAAAATACCACACTTTACCCCCACAAAGGTATGCTCTGCCTTTTGGCCGATAAGCGCTACGGCTTCGCGGCTAAGGCCCAGGTTATACATTTTATTTAAGGCAAAGGCAAAACCACATTCTACCGCTGCCGATGAAGACAATACTGAACCAATAGTTATACGACTTCTAAAAAACACATAAACACCACCAAAGGCTAACCTTTT
>JAAXJD010000071.1 GCA_012270005.1 Flavobacterium sp.
CTAAAGTATTTGGAGGAAGACTTAACCGTCAGGACAACGACCAGGACGTAGCACAAATGCAGGAATTTAATATTCCGCAAATAGACCTGGTAATTGTAGACCTTTATCCTTTTGAAAAAACGGTAGCTTCGGGTGCGCCGGAAGCTGACATTATAGAAAAAATAGACATTGGTGGGATATCGCTTATACGTGCCGCTGCCAAAAACTTTAAAGACACGGTAATCATAGCATCGGTTGAAGATTACAGCACGTTCCTTGAAGCTTACACCGCAAACAATGGCGGAACTACGCTTGAAGAGCGCAGGAAATTTGCCACCAAGGCCTTCCACGTATCAAGCAACTATGACACGGCCATCTTTAACTATTTTAATACCGACGAAACCTATTACAAAGCCAGCGTAGCCGGCGGAGAAGTACTGCGTTACGGAGAAAACCCTCACCAGAAAGGTTACTTTTTTGGCGGGCTAAACGAAATGTTTACCAAACTTCACGGTAAAGAGCTTTCTTACAACAACCTGCTTGATGTAGATGCTGCGGTAAACCTTATTGGCGAGTTTAAAGATGACAAGCCTACCTTTGCCATACTTAAGCACAACAACGCCTGTGGCCTTGCCACGCGTGATACCGTTAAAGAAGCGTACCTTGACGCCCTTGCCGGCGACCCTACATCGGCTTTTGGCGGTGTACTGATAAGCAACGCTAAAATAGACGAGGCTGCCGCCGAAGAAATCAACAAACTGTTTTGCGAGGTAGTTATAGCTCCTGCTTATACAGAGGGCGCGGTGACCATACTTCAGGAAAAAAAGAACAGGATAATACTGATTCAAAACAACGTTACGCTACCTGAAAAACAGGTTCGTACGTGCCTTAACGGACTTCTTGTACAAGACAAGGATAATATTACAGACAATAAAGAGCTGTTAAAGACCGTTACGGTAACATCACCTTCTGAGCAGGAAATCGAAGACCTGCTGTTTGCATCTAAAATATGCAAGCACACTAAATCTAACACTATAGTATTTGCTAAAAACGGCCAGCTTATAGCCAGCGGCACCGGACAAACCAGCCGTGTAGACGCCCTTAAGCAAGCTGTTGAAAAAGCTAACGCATTTGGTTTTAGCCTTAACGGTGCGGTTATGGCTAGCGATGCTTTCTTTCCGTTCCCGGACTGTGTGGAACTGGCAAAACAAGCCGGAATAACATCAGTAATACAGCCGGGCGGATCTATAAAAGACGAACTAAGTATTAATTATTGTAATGAAAACGGCGTTAGCATGGTATTTACAGGCGTACGTCATTTCAAACATTAATTTTATTACTTTTGTAGGCTTGAATTAAACAAAAATATATAATACCTAATACCCGGATTAATATGGGATTTTTTGATTTCATGACCGAGGATATTGCGATAGACTTAGGAACCGCAAACACCCTCATCATACATAACGACAAAGTTGTGGTAGACAGCCCCAGCATAGTAGCGCGCGACCGCGTATCGGGCAAGATAATTGCCGTAGGTAAGGAAGCGAACATGATGCAGGGTAAAACCCATGAAAACATTAAAACCATACGACCTCTGAAGGATGGTGTTATTGCCGACTTTGATGCTTCTGAAAAAATGATGAGTATGTTTATAAAAAGCATACCGGCACTTAAAAAGAAGCTGTTTACCCCTGCCCTTCGCCTTATTATATGTATACCAAGCGGTATTACCGAGGTGGAAATGCGTGCGGTAAAAGAAGGTGCAGAACGTGTAAACGGTAAAGAAGTATACCTTATACACGAGCCTATGGCAGCTGCAATAGGTATAGGTATAGACATTATGCAGCCGAAAGGTAACATGATTGTAGATATAGGTGGCGGTACTACCGAGATTGCCGTAATAGCCCTTGGTGGTATTGTGTGCGACAAATCGGTTAAAATTGCAGGCGACGTATTTACAAATGATATTGTATACTATATGCGTACCCAGCACAACCTTTACATAGGTGAAAGTACTGCCGAGAAAATAAAAATTACCATAGGTGCCGCCATTGAAGACCTGGAGAGCCCACCGGAAGATATGAGCGTGCAGGGACGAGACCTGTTAACGGGTAAACCAAAACAGGTGGAAGTATCTTACCGCGAAATAGCAAAGGCACTGGATAAATCAATACAGCGTATAGAAGACGCGGTTATGGAAACCCTGAGCCAGACTCCGCCGGAACTTGCTGCCGATATTTACAACACGGGTATTTACCTTGCGGGTGGCGGTAGTATGCTACGAGGCCTTGACAAAAGGATTTCGCAAAAAACAGACCTGCCGGTTTACATAGCCGAAGACCCGCTTAGGGCAGTGGTACGCGGAACCGGAATGGCACTAAAAAATATACCAAAATACAGGAGCATCCTTATTAAATAAGATTTAGCAAATGCAGCAAATAATAAACTTTTTATTAAAAAACAGTATTAACTTACTGTTTTTGCTGCTTTTGGGCATATCGTTAACGTTTACCATACAAAGCCATTCGTACCACCGTAGCCTGGCAGTGTCCAGCGCTAACTCGGTTACCGGGTACACGTATGAGAAAATTAACGAGGTTGAAAGCTACTTTAGCCTGCGCGAACAAAACGACAGGCTATCGCATGAAAATGCGGCGCTAAAGCGTATGCTTTTTAACACCCAGGACACAGTAAACAAACCACCGCTTACCCTGCCCGAAAATACTCCGGGCAACTACAAGGTATACGAAGCCAAGGTTATTAAAAACTCTTACAGCAGCCAGGAAAACTACTTTACCATTAATGCCGGCACGGCAGAGGGTGTTAAAGAAGATATGGGTGTAGTAAGCAGCCAGGGTGTTATAGGTGTGGTGGAGAAAACATCGGCACATTACAGTACCGTAATCAGCATACTGAACAGAAAATTCAGGCTTGGTGCCAAGATTAAGAAAAACGACCACTTTGGTACCCTAACCTGGAACGGTAAAAGCACCGGATTTGCACAACTTATAGATGTACCGCGTATTGCCAGCTTTGCAAAAGGCGACACGATTGTTACAGGTAATGAGTCTACCATATTCCCGGAAAACATTCCTATAGGCACGGTAGAAACCATTTACCGCGACAAGGTAACACAAAACTTTACCCTGGAGGTACGCCTGTTTAACGACATGACGAGCCTGGGCTATATATACATTATAGAAAACAAGCATAAAGAAGAAATAGAACAACTGCAGGAAGAAACAAAGCCTGAAGAACAGCACTAATGAACCCAACTGTAATTATAAACATACTCCGCTTTATAGCGCTGCTTGCCGTTCAGGTTGCGGTTTTTAACCAGCTGAACCTATTTGGGTTTATTAATGCCTACCCGTATATACTGTACATAATCCTGTATCCGGCAAATGGCAATAAAGCAGTACTTTTACTATCGGCTTTTTTTATGGGGGTTTTGCAAGACCAGTTTTGCGACACCGGTGCGCACGCTGTGGCATGTGTAACACTGGCCTATTTAAGGCCGGCTTTCTTTCGTTTTTCTTTCGGTGTAAGTTACGAGTACCAAACCATAAAAATAAACGACAGGCTATCGCCGGAAAGGCTTATTTTTATTTTCCTTTCGGTAATCACACATCATTTCATTTTGTTTATGATGGAGCTTTTCCGTTTCGACCTGATCCTCGATGTGCTGCTGCGCACAATTGTTACCACGTTGTTTACGTTAATAATCAGTATCATTACCATATACCTTATTAAGCCGGGCAAACAACAATGAGAAAAATATTACTGCCCATACTTATCATTACGGGCACCCTGCTAATTATAGCAAGGCTTTTTTACCTGCAAATACTAGACGATTCGTATATTAAAAAAAGCGACAACAACGCTATTAAAATTAAGTACGAATACCCTGAACGCGGCTATATTTTTGACCGTAACGGAAAGCTAATGGTAGCAAACCAGCCCGCTTATGATATTATGGTTACCCCAAACGACATAAAGGAGCTAGATACCCTGGCGCTGTGCGAACTGCTTAAAATAGACACCGTTTACTTTAACGAACGTATAAAAAAAGCCAAGGTATACAGCCCAAGGCTACCGTCTATCTTCCTGCCATCTTTAAGTAAAAAAGAGTTTGCTGCCTTTCAGGAAAAAATACGCAGGTTTAAAGGATTTGATATTGTAAAACGTTCGTTACGGGACTACCAGGTACACGTGGGGGCTAATATCTTCGGGTATATAGCTCAGGTAAACGATGCCATTATTAAAAAAGACCACTATTATAAAAGCGGCGACCTTATAGGCAAACAGGGTGTAGAACAAATGTATGAGGAGATTTTACGCGGACAAAAAGGCGTAAAATACTTTCAGAAAGACCGTTATGGCCGCGAAATAGGATCGTTTAAAGAAGGTAAATACGATACGCTTGCCATACCCGGCAGGGATATTACACTTAACATAGACGCAGCCTTACAGGAATATGGCGAAAAAATATTGTTTGAAAAGCGTGGCGGTATTGTAGCCATTGAGCCCAAGACCGGTGAAATATTAGCATTGGTAACAGCACCTAACTATGACCCTGCATTACTTGTGGGACGCGACCGGTCTAAGAACTACACAATGCTTTTTAGGGACTCAATTGCAAAACCTCTATATGACAGGGGGCTTATGGCAGAATACCCTCCAGGGTCACCGTTTAAGATACTTACAGGCCTTGCTGCATTACAGGAAGAAGTTGTAGATGAAAACAGCGTATTTGTATGCCACCATGGCTTTAGCTACGGTAGGGGTGCTTTTATGAAATGTCACGATTCGGGTGCTAACCGCCTGCATGAGGCTATTTATAAATCATGTAACACCTACTTTGGTAATGCTTTCCGCCTTACTATAGACAAATATAAAAACCCTAATACTGGTATAGATGTGTGGGCAAACCACATGAAGAGCTTTGGCCTTGGTAACTTTATGGGTTACGATTTACCAACCGGAAGGAAAGGACACATTCCTGACTCAAAATACTATAAAAGATATTACCCTAATGGCGGATGGAGAAGTTCTACCGTAATTTCATTGGCTATTGGTCAGGGAGAAATAAGTACCACACCTATACAACTGGCTAATATGGTGGCAACGGTGGCTAACCACGGCTATTATTATACACCTCATATTGTTAAGGAAATAAAGGGAGAAAAAATAGACCAGGCCTTTACTAAACGCCATACCACTACCATAGACCAGCAGTATTTTGACCCTATAGTTGCGGGTATGTTTGACGTATACAACCTGGGTACGGCAAGCCACCTCCGGGTTCAGGGTATAGATATTTGCGGTAAAACCGGTACTGCCGAAAACTTTACTAAAATAAATGGCGTTCGCACCCAGCTTACAGACCACTCTATATTTGTGGCTTTCGCTCCTAAAGACGACCCTAAAATAGCATTGGCGGTATTTGTGGAAAACGGTTACTGGGGAGCCAAATGGGCCGGGCCAATTGCCAGCCTTATGATAGAAAAATATTTGAAAGGCGAAGCCGTAACACAGAAAGCAAAAGAAGAATGGATAATGACCCACGGGCTTACCGAAGAATATGCTAAAGTAACCAGCGGGCTTCCGTTTAAAATTAACCAGGGCGGGCACCACTAAAATGAAGAACCAAAAAGTAACTAACAACATCGACTGGATATCAATCCTCCTGTACACCATGCTGGTGATTATGGGTTGGGTTACCATTTATTCAGCATCGTTACCCGAAGATAACGCCTCTATCTTTGATCTGGGCCAGGTATCGGGTAAACAGATATTGTTTATGGTTACCAGCATACCGCTTATCATTGTAATCCTTACGCTGGACGCCAAAATATACGATAAGTACGCCTTTGTATTCTACGGAGTGGGGCTGTTGCTACTTGCAGGGCTCTTTGTTTTTGGTAAAACCATAAAGGGGCAAACCAACTGGTACCAGTTTGGCGGGTTTAGTATGCAGCCGTCTGAATTTGTAAAAATCGCTACCTCCATAGTACTCTCTAAGTACCTGAGTGACGTTCAGGTAAACCTAAAACTATTTAACCATCAATTAATAGCATTTGGTATTATACTGCTGCCGGTGGCACTTATTATGCTGCAACCCGATGCCGGTAGTGCTTTGATATTCTTCTCACTGGTATTTGCCATGTACAGGGAAGGCCTACCCGGGTGGTACCTTGCTGTAGGAGGATCTGCGGCAGCCTTGTTTATCCTTGCCTTACTTATACAGCCCGCAGCACTTGTAGGCTTCAGCCTCATAGTATTGCTTGCTGCCTATTTTATGACTCGCAGGGCACAGCGCAACCCCATATTATACGCTATATTATTTGTAGGTATTACAGCTTATGTATTCTCTGTAGATTACGTTTTTGAAAACGTACTGGAATCGCACCAAAAAGACCGTATAAACGTACTTTTTGGCAAAGATGTAGACATGCAGGCCGAAGGATACAACCTTAACCAGGCGCAGATAGCCATTGGTTCCGGGAGCTGGCTGGGGAAAGGGTATCTTGAAGGAACCCAGACCAAAGGGGGGTTTGTACCGGAACAACATACCGACTATATCTTTACCACTGTAGGCGAAGAATGGGGCTTTGCAGGCTCTGTTACCGTAATACTGCTTTTTGTAGGATTGTTACTCCGCATAATATATCGGGCCGAGCGGCAAAAAAGCAAAATGAGCCGAACCTACGGCTACTGTGTGGCGTCTATATTATTTATGCACTTTTTTATAAATATAACCATGCTTATACGGCTATTCCCTACGGTAGGGGTTCCGTTACCGTTTTTTAGCTATGGTGGTTCCAGCTTATGGGCCTTTACCATGCTGCTGTTTATATTTATAAAAATGGATGCCAACCAGGTAAACGAGTGGTAAAATAATTCGGCGGCTAGTTTGGGCTAAAAGTGTAACTTTGTTGTAAACACAAGCTAAAAACCCAAACCCATTATGGATATTTACCATATTACAGAACCTACAGCTCCGAAGGTGCCCATAATTATAAGTTCGCCACACTCAGGCACCTATTTCCCGGATGAGATTAAACAACGTTTACATCCCGATAAAGCCGAAAGGCCCGATGATGCCGACTGGTTTATAGATATCCTGTACGATTTTGCCCCTGCAATGGGGATTACCCTCATTAAAGCCAACTACTGCCGGTGGGTTATTGACCTGAACCGCGACCCGGAGAGCAAACCTTTATATACAGACGGCAGGGTAATCACAGGACTGGTTCCGTTTACTGATTTTAATGGAAATCCGCTATACACCGGCGCAACACCTGATGAAGTGGAAAGCGCGGAACGTGTACAAAAATACTACCTGCCCTACCACGAAAAACTTGAAGAACTATTGGAACAAACCAAACAGCAATTCGGCGCCGCACTGTTATTTGATGCGCACTCTATAAGGCGCGTGGTACCCGGCATCCAGGCAGACGCTTTCCCGGAGCTGATACTGGGCAATAACGATGAAAAGTCTGCATCTGCATCTGTAATTAAAACCGCTTGGGATGTGTTGAAAAACAGCGGCTATCAGGCTACTCACAATACCCCTTTTAAAGGCGGACACATAACGCGATACTTTGGCAAGCCGGATAATAATATCCATGCGCTACAGCTGGAAATGGCCAAAACCAATTATATGGATGCCACTGAAACAGCCTACAGCCCGGAAAACGCAGAAAAAATTCGCGCCGTGCTAAAACAACTATTTACCGAACTCATAAAAACCGTAACCCCATAATGGCAGCGGATACTACATACACCTTTCAAGGTGTACTTACCGAAAGCGGATGGATTAGCAATGCTGTAGTACAGCTTGATGCCGCAGGGAACATTGTTTCGATACAAAAGACCGACACACCGCAAGGCGAATATATAAACGGATATGCCCTGCCGGGTTTCCAGAATGCACATTCGCACGCTTTTCAATATGCAATGGCAGGCCTTGCAGAACTTCATACCGATACCGGCGCGCAGGACGATTTCTGGAGTTGGCGAAACGCCATGTATGGCTTGGCACTTACCCTTTCACCGGAGCAAATGGAAGCCATAGCCGCCATGCTATATAGCGAAATGGCGCGCCACGGGTACACCGCGGTAGCAGAGTTCCACTACCTGCACCACGATAAGGATGGCAACCCCTACCCTAACCTTGCAGAAATGGGTAAGCGCCTTATGGCTGCCGCCAAAAAAGCAGGAATCCGTATTACGCTGGTACCTATGTTTTATCAACAGGGCGGCTTTGGGCAGGCACCGGTAGAGAAACAAAAGCGATTTATTTCGCCTACGATAGAAGATTACTACAAACTTTTAGACAATACTATTGAAGCTGCTAAAGATTTTGATAATGCCAGTGTAGGCATTGGCATACACTCGCTCCGTGCGGTAAAACCTGAAAATGTAATTGCGTTGTGCAATGCCTTAGACGGTTCGCGACCGTTTCATATACACGTTTCAGAACAACTGAAGGAGATAGAAGATTGCCTTGCTTATCATGGCAAACGCCCCGTGCAATGGCTGCTGGATAACTGTGCAGTTAACGAAAGCTACCACCTGGTTCACGCCACGCATTTAGACGAAAGCGAAGTAACCGGTATTGCCAAAAGCGGAGCCAGCGTGGTCATTTGCCCCAGCACAGAGGGCAACCTGGGCGATGGCCTATTTAGCTTTAACAGTTATAAAAAACAAAATGGCAACTGGAGCATTGGCACCGACAGCCACGTAGGGCTTAACCCTTTAGAAGAACTCCGCATACTGGATTATGGCCAACGCCTTATTTCGCATAAACGCACAACCTATGTTTTCCCTGAAAATGGCGAAAGCGGTTTTAACGCGATTAAAATGGCATGGCAAAGCGGCCGCAGGGCCATGGGCGCTAATGACAAAGAATTCTTTGAGGTAGGGCAGCCGTTTGATGCTGTGGTGATGAAAGCTACATCGCCATTGATTGCCACCGCAGCCGAACGCAACCTATGCAATACGTTTGTCTACAGCGCTGACGTTACCGATATGGAGGGAACCATAGTTTCCGGGCAATGGATAAACCGCAACGGTAGCCTGCAAAATCGCGATGCGATTGTAGCCGATTTCATTGCTGTTATGGAAACGCTTAAAACAAGAAAGTAACACGGGTTACCTAAAAACTTCCGGTTCCTTAAAAGCAACATACATTAAATTTTTAAGGGAACCGGAGGGTTATATTATTGCAAAAACAAATAGGCACGCTATACCAATTCTGACTCCGGATAGACTTGTTTTTTATTTTCGTGGTAGGTGTTATCCCACTGTACTAAGTCCCTCATTATGGGGATAAGCGCGCGCCCTTTATCGGTAAGGCAATACTCTACCCGAGGTGGCAGTTCCTTAAATTCTTCCCTTAACAAAATGCCATCGGCTTCAAGCTCTTTAAGTGTATCGGTAAGTACTTTTCTGGATATGCTGCCAATAGCAGCATGAAGCTGCCCAAAACGGGCTGTGCGTTCCCGCAGCGCATATATTATTATGGGCTTCCATTTACTGCCCAGTATAGCCATAGAGCGGTGTATGGGGCAATCGCTATACTTAAAAGATTTACTCATAAATGTTTTAGTGCCTATTGGTTACTCTTCGGTTACCAGTTTATTTTGGTAATGGTTACAAATATAAACCATTGGTGGTATATTTGTACATATTTAAATATATAAATACGTTAACATGAGTTTAGATTCATTATTTACTCCGTTTCAATATAAAGGTTTACAGCTTAAAAACCGTTTTGTAATGGCGCCTATGACCCGTGCCTTTGCTACAGACGGCATACCCACACAACAAATTGCAGATTACTATTCACGTCGCGCCGCTGCAGAAGTAGGCCTTATACTTACCGAGGGCACTGTAATAGACCGCCCGGCGTCTAAAAACCTTAAAGACATACCCAATTTTTATGGCGATGAAGCCCTGGCACAATGGAAGCATATAGCCAAAGGAGTACACCGGGCGGGCGGCGCTATAGCCCCGCAAATTTGGCACGTAGGCAATACCCCGTACGGATGGCAGCCGCCTGCCCCGTTTGAAAGTCCGGAAACCATGACTGCTGAAGATATAGACGCTACCATAAAAGCCTTTGCCAATGCGGCCAAAGCCGCTAAAGATGCCGGGTTTGATGCGCTTGAAATTCATGGCGCGCACGGCTATCTTATAGATCAGTTCTTTTGGGAAGGTACTAATAAGCGTACAGACGACTTTGGCGGAAGCACCATTAAAGAGCGCAGCCGATTTGCCGTAGCAGTGGTTAAAGCCATGCGCGAGGCTGTAGGCCCTGATTTTGTAATCATCATCCGCCTTTCGCAGTGGAAACAGCAGGACTATACCGTTAAGCTTGCCCATACGCCGCAGGAACTGGAAAACTGGGTGCTGCCGTTAGCCGAAGCGGGTGTGGATATTTTCCATGCGTCGCAACGCCGTTACTGGGAGCCTGAGTTTGAAGGTGACGACCTTAACTTTGCCGGGTGGATTAAAAAAGTAACCGGACAGCCTACCATAACAGTGGGTTCTGTAGGGCTTTCGGGAGATTTCATGGGAGCTTTCCAGGGGCAAAATTCGGGTACCGCAAATATAGATGAACTGCTGCGCCGATACGACCGTGGCGATTTTGACTTGGTTGCCGTAGGGCGCTCACTACTGCACGACCCTGAGTGGGTGCAAAAAGTAAAAGCAGGGCAGTTTAATGAGCTTAAATCTTTTGAAGCATCGAGCTTACAAACACTTTATTAAAAACATATCATCTTAAATTACTGAAACTTCCGTGGCTATGCTTCGGGAGTTTTTTTATTTTTAGAAAAATTTTTATCCCTCAGGCAACATCATAAAACATAATTACGTCTTAGTGATATAAACCAATCGGTATTAGTGAAAATAATTAAACTACATACATCTGACGAAAGCCTCATAAAGAGGATATTGCACAACGACAGTAAGGCCGAACGCGAACTGTATGTGCGTTATGCCGGTAAAATGCTTGGCGTATGCAGGTTGTATGTAAAAGATCTCCACTATGCCGAAGACGTAATGGTAGAGGGGTTTACCAAAGCATTTCAAAATCTGGATAAGTTTCGGTTTGACGGAAGTTTTGAAGGCTGGCTGAGGCGGATTATGGTACGGCAGGCCATAGATTTTTTACGATCAAGGCGTGCCATTCAGTTTGCAGATATAGAAACCGCAGAAGTACCCGCTGTTACAACAGATGAACCCGACTTTGATGTAGAGTTGCTACAGTTGCTCATAGACAACCTGCCCGAAGGATACCGCACAGTACTGGTTATGTATGCTATAGAAGGCTACAGCCACAAAGAAATCGCGGTTTTACTGGGCATTACAGAAAACACATCCCGGTCGCAGTTGTTTAAAGCACGTAAGCAGTTAGAAGAACAGCTTGCATTAAAAAAGGAAAACAGGTTATGAAAAAATATAATTTAGAACAACAACTCGCCGAAAAGTTGGGCAACCGCAGTATATCACCAAGCGATAATGCGTGGGAACGCGTAGCTTTTAACAGGCAGCAACAGGCGGGAAAAAAAAGCAGGAAAAAACGCAGCCTGTATTGGGTAGCGGCATCGGTTGCTGTGTTGTTGGCAGGGGGATATTTTTTTATGATGGCTTTAAGCACTCCGATTAGTTTAAATGCCACGCCACAGTTAGTGCAGGGCAAAGATGTCTCACCAGCACAGCGTATACCAAATGATAGCCCTAAACAATCCCAAATTGCAAATGTTGTTACGGAGCCTCAATATGCTGAACGAAAAACAGCAAACAACCTGCCCAATACTAAACCAATTAATGATACGGATAATCAAGACCAACTGGCCGCAGTTAGCAACAATAAGCCATTACAACTGGCACCTACCGAAGTTACATTGCCTGAAGGGAATATAAAAAAAGCCGGTACTGTTATTGCTGCTGCCCGCCCACAGGAAGATATTTTGCTTGAAAAAGCAATGCGAGACGTGGCAGCGCAAAAACAATTTAAGCAGACAACCAACCTGGAAGCCCTGCTAATAGAAGTGGAATCAGAAATGGACGAATATTATCGGGAAAAGGCGCTGAGGTTCTTTTCGCTTAAGTATAAAAAAATTCGTATTGTGGTAAAAGACAACCACTAAAAACCTTTAAAATTTACCTTACCATGAAAAAACTAATGTTAATCGCCATAGCGGCGACAGGACTTTTTTTGCCCAAACTTAACGCGCAGGTGCTGCGTGATTCTACCGGGCAGCGTTATGTGCAGGATTTAATACCGGGTCGTACGGAGCTTAAATTCGCCGATTACGAAAAGTACAAACAGGAGCGTATAGAGTTGCTGGAGCTTGAAAAGGAAAGGATAGTGGAAAATGAAAAAGCAGAGCTTAAAAAAATAATTGAGGACACGGACCAAAAAGTTGAAAAAAAAGAGATTACACCCGAAAAAGCACTGGCTATGAAAGAAAAAGCCGCAAAAATAGCGGCCGAAAATATAGACAGCAAAATAGCGATTATAGACAATCACATTGCACTGGTTAATCGCGATGTATACTATAACATAGACCCTTATACTACATCGTACTTGCAGTTAGGCTTTGGTAACGCCTTGGATGAGAATGGCAGCTTTCTGTTTGGGGTACAATATAAAGGCGGCAAAAAAAAGCCCAAGTATGATAAGCGCACCTATAGGGATGTAGTTGTAGCTATGGGCGCAGGCAGCATAGCGGGCGATCCGTATGGGTTCTGGAAAAGTGTTTATGTAGAATTAGGAGTTACATTCCGCACCCGTTTACTAAAAGACACCAATTTGGCAAGGCTGGTTTACGGATTGTCGTACCAGGCAAACAGTTTTAGATTTAGCGACAACAAGTATGCTGTAAATACTGATGGCTATACCACCCTGGAAACGTTTCCTGCTCAACTTAAGAGAAATAGTTCGTTTACCGTAGGTAAAATTGTAGCACCGGTCTATCTGGAGCTTGGTCCTTCGGTAAAGAAAGAATATAAAAACTATTTTAGGTACGACACCTCAAGGTCGTTTAAAGTGGGTATAGGCGGTTTTGCCGGAGCCACGGTTAGCTCCATGCAGGCCTTGCGTTATAAAGAAAACGGCCATAATGTATACGACAGGCGCCGTGCGGATTATAATACAACCAAATTTATATATGGGATTGCCGGCTACGTGGGGCTTGGCAATGTAAGCTTATTTACCAGATATGAAATCAATAACATCTTTGACCACTCAGCTATAAAAAGCAATGCGTTAAACTTCGGATTCCGGATAGACATGTAAGCGCGCACTACTTTTTTCCTTATTTTTGGGAAGTATGAAGTTAGATGCACAATTAGAGAAAATATCGGCGTTTTCACATTTAGAGCTTTTAGCCAACCAAATTGTGGAAGGCTTTATTTCGGGCATGCACAAGAGTCCGTTTCACGGCTTTTCGTCTGAGTTTGCCGAACATAAGGTATACAACCCCGGCGAGAGCACCAAGAATATCGACTGGAAACTCTACGCCCGTACCGACAGGTTGTACAGCAAGCGTTATGAGGAGGAAACCAACCTGCGCTGCCACCTGATTATAGATAATTCGGGCAGTATGCACTACCCTAAACTGAAAGATGGGCAGTTGTTTTATGAAAATAAGATAGGCTTTTCAGTTTTGGCGAGTGCAGTACTTATGGATCTGCTGAAGCGCCAACGCGACGCCGTAGGCCTTAGCGTGTATAGCGACACCTATGAGTACTACGCGCCCGAAAAAGGAAGCGGCAGACACCACCGCATGCTGCTGGATAAGCTGGAAGGGCTTTTAGCCGCACCTACCGTAGCAAAACCTACAGATACTACCACCTTTTTACACCAGATAGCACAAAAAATGCACCGCCGCAGCATGATTATATTGTTTACCGATATGTTTCAGCCGGGCGAAAATGAAGCACTGTTTGATGCGCTACAACACCTGAAACATGATAAGCACAAGATGGTGCTGTTTCATGTAATTGACAAAAAGACCGAGTTTAACTTTGATTTTGACAATACCCCGCGCAAATTTATAGACCTGGAAACAGGCGAACAGGTAAATCTTTTCTCTGAAAATGTTAGGGAAGAGTACGAAAAACAGGTTGCTGCTTACTTTAAAAAAGTAGAAGAAACGTGTATGCAGTACCGGATTAAGTACGTTCCGGTGTCTGTTGATGAAAAATTTGAAAAAATATTAACGACTTACCTTGTTGAGAAACAAAAGTTTGGATAATCATCAGAAAAAATATCTGAAAATTATTTTCAAAACACTTGCAGATATCAAAAACTGCCGTATATTTGCACTCGTAATAATGAAACAAACAACGCGAGTTGTCTAATCATTAAGAACGCTGGTTTGGTAGTTCAGTTGGTTAGAATACGTGCCTGTCACGCACGGGGTCGCGGGTTCGAGTCCCGTCCAGACCGCCAGTATGCAAAGAAAGCCCTGCTTTAAGCGGGGCTTTTTGCGCCAAAATATATTACTTCCCACACAGGGAAGTGTTACGATAGTTGTGTTGTTTATGCCACACGAAAGTGTGGTAGGTTTAGTAGTTAGACCAATGAAAAGCTTTCCATTTATTTGGAGGGCTTTTTTATTTTTGTGCCCACTCCAGCGGTATTTATCCGCCACAAAAAAACATTCCCTCTTCTGTTTTGGCAGTCAGTAACTTATAAAATATTTTGCTTTAGTGTAGCGCAAACGCTTGCAGATGTAAAAAATCGCGTTATCTTTGCACCCGCAATAATGAACAACAGCCTTGTGCTGCTAATCATTAAGAACGCTGGTTTGGTAGTTCAGTTGGTTAGAATACGTGCCTGTCACGCACGGGGTCGCGGGTTCGAGTCCCGTCCAGACCGCCAGTTTAAAGTAAGCCCTTCGTTTAGAGGGGCTTTTTTTATAGCTGACAACAAACCCCTCTATAGCCTTTCAGTACATATACAAATACTTGCTTTGCGGGCTTGCCACCGCGTTGCAGTATAACAACTTCAGGCTTTAGTATGGTGTCAAAACAATCGCTGTAAATCTCTTTCGGGTCTTTAAAATTGTTAGACGTGGTTATATAGTATGCGTCGTTACCTTTTTTTAGCGGTTTTCTGTATTTGTTTAGCCAGGCATAGGTGTGGATATCTTCCAGCTTTCCCAGGGCTACAAAATTCATGTGTAGTGGTTGCGCTACGTAATTATCTATGTGTGACCCGGGAAACCATTTATTCGCTATAATAAACCGGGTGGAAGTAATGTTTCTCTGCGCATTTAGTACCACCAAGTCCCCAAAATGAGTTTTTAACGTATTCCATCCGTACATATCCAGCGTTACATCACCTTTACCTAATACATCGGGCTGTTTTTTACCCATTGTGCCCGGGT
>JAAXJD010000201.1 GCA_012270005.1 Flavobacterium sp.
TGGAAGATAAACACGCTTCTTAACTAGGTTTAGACTAAACTTAGGCTTAGTTTTATTGATCGCGTGGGAAACGTTATTTCCAACCATCGCTTTTTTACCGGTAAGGGCACAAACTCGTGACATTATTTCTTGCTTTTATATCGTTATTCAAAATCAGGGTGCAAAGTAACAAAAAATAAAAGTATTAAGCAAACCCAATTTATTAGTTTTTTAAAATTTCTTTATACAAAAGTTCAAGCGCTTTCTCTGACGCCCTTGCAATTACCTTTTCACGCGGTTGCCCAAAGTCAAACTTTTCGCTAAAAACACCATTTGGTGTAGCCACTGCTATAAACACCGTTCCTACATCGGCATCGGCATCGCCTTTTGCCGGGCCGGCGTTGCCGGTAGTAGCTACGGCATAACTGGAGCAAAACATTTTTTTAGCGCGCAACGCCATGGATTCGGCCACTTTTGCACTAACGGCACTATAAATATCTATAAGCTGCTGCTCTACCCCAAGCACTTTTATCTTACTCTCTGTGGCATACGTTACGGCGCTTCCTTTAAAGTATGCAGATGAACCTGCCACGCTGGTAAGCATTTGCCCTATGCGGCCGCCGGTACAGCTCTCTGCCGCCGAAACGGTTTTACCCAACTGTTTCAGTTTCCTGCCCAGTATTACTTCAATGGTTTCATCTTCGTCCATACCTACTATAATATCGCCTATTATAGCCTGTAGCTTTACAGCTTCTGCTTCTACCGCACTTTTTAGCGCAGCCTCATCGGTACCGCGTGCCGTAAGCCTTAAACGCACTTTGCCGGGACTGGGCAGGTAGGCAAGTTTTATAAAAGAAGGCAGGTTATTTTCCCAGTCCTCTATACGCTCTGCCACTACACTTTCTCCCTGTCCGTAGGTCATTATGGTTTTATGTACTATATAAGGGCGTTCAAATTCAGCCACCAATTTTGGTAAAACTTCGTTGTCCAGTATATGCTTCATTTCATAAGGAACACCGGGTAACGATATGTATACAGTGTCCGCCTTTTTCATCCACATACCCGGTGCAGTACCCACCTCGTTGTGCAGCACTACAGCCTTACTGGGCACAAGGGCCTGATCGCGGTTCATTTGGCTTGCGGGGCGTTTTAGCACCTTTTCTATAAGCGCTACCACGTGGGCTTCCACTGCTTCATTTCGCACCAGGTGATCGTCAAAGTATTCGCAAAACGTAGTCTTTGTAATGTCGTCTTTAGTAGGGCCAAGGCCACCGGTAACAATAACCACATCTACCCTGTTTTGAAGATACGCCAGTGTGTTTAAAATATGGTGGCGGTCATCGCTTATAGAAAACATTTCGAACACACCTATGCCTATCCTATCCAGCGCCTTTGCTATGTAAGCCGAATTAGTATCTACAATCTGGCCTATAAGTATTTCATCTCCTACGGTTACTACTGCAGCTTTCATATTTTACAGATTGTATGTTTTTTTAACTTCCTTAAGGGTATTGTCTACATGCCCCCTGAGGCTTTTTACAACATCTTTAATTTCTTTGCGCTTGCCTTCGGCCTTGCTCCATTTTTCTATGGTAAGCACATCTTCATACGCCAGTTCCATACCCAGCAAATCAAGCGTGGGCTTTATTTTATGTGCCGCCTGGTACACACGCTTATGGTCTTTTTCTTCAAGCCCATCGCGTATGTTTTTTATTTCCATCGGAACTTCCTCTGTAAAAAGGGTAACGATTTGCTTTGCAAAATCTTCATCGTTATCTGATATTGCAAACACTTTAGATAAATTGTAATGAAGCGCCATATCGTTTAAATTACTTTACCTGAACCTTAAACAACTTTTTATCTTCCAGGTAGCCTTCCAGCACATCGCCTTCAGCTACCGGACCTACACCTTCCGGAGTACCTGTAAACAGTACATCGCCTGTACGCAGGGTAACATATTTACTTACTTCGGCTATCAGCTCGTTTATTTTCCAAATCATGTGCGATGTGTTGCTTTTTTGCACCACCACACCGTTTTTATGCAGCTCAAAGTTTACACTGTCTACCGACTCAAAGCCAGACACAGGAACAAATTCGCCTATAACAGCAGAACCATCAAATGCTTTGGCTTTTTCCCATGGCAGGCCTTTATCTTTTAAACTGTCCTGAACATCGCGGGCGTTAAAATCTATACCCACACCTATTTCATCATAATATTTATGGGCAAATTTAGCGTCAATGTACTTACCTACCTTGTTTATCTTTACAATAACCTCTATTTCATAATGTACATCATTAGAAAATTCAGGAATAATAAAAGGGTAACTTTTTTGCAGTACAGCCGTATCGGGCTTCATAAACACTACGGGCTCTGCCGGCCTGTCGTTTTGTAATTCGGCTATATGGTTTACATAGTTACGCCCGATGCAAATAATTTTCATAAACTGAAATAATTAGTGGGGTTACGCTAATTTATTATTTAATTTCCTGAGCTTTATGGCCGTTAGCACTTTTTTAGTATACAACGGAAAATCAGCACTCTGGAACCAGCCATAGTAGCCAGGCTCCTGCTCCAGTACCTGCTCTACCCTTACGTTTTTAAACTTCCCAAAGGTAAATACCTCGTGCCCGTTATCGTCAAGCGCTATAAAGCCTGCAAAATCTACCGCCTTTTTACGGGTTGTAAATTCAGAGAGGGTACGCATATCATTCTCCAGGTCAGTATACCTGTCCAGCTGCGCCTTTAGTATCTCATAGGTAGCATTGGTATCAGCAGCGGCGCTATGGGCATTTTCAAGGGTTAATCCGCAGTAAAACTTATAGGCTGCACTTAGGGTGCGCTCTTCTTTTTTGTGGAAAATAGTTTGCACATCTACCGAAACGCGGTTTTTCATATCAAAATCCACTCCTGCACGAAGCAATTCCTCAGCAAGCAGCGGAATATCAAAACGGTCTGAATTATATCCGGCCAAATCTGCATCTTTTATCATGGCATACACCTGTGCCGAAAGCTGTTTAAACGTAGGCTCATTAGCCACCTTATCATCGGTAATGCCATGAAACGCAGTGGTAGCCGGCGGAATAGGCCGCTCAGGATTTACCAGCCACGTACGGCTTTCTTTATTTCCGTTAGGGTATACCTTAAGTATTGAGATTTCTACAATACGATCCCGGGTTATATCGGTACCTGTAGTTTCAAGGTCGAAAAAACAGATGGGGCGGTGCAGTTTAAGTTCCATATAACTTTAATGTTATTACAAATATAGGGCAGCAAAATTATAAAAAGAATATTCTGCACAGTTTTCTATGCTGTAAAAATGCGGAAGAATTAATAACAATCCCACACGTAGTCTGATGTATCGTAAGTACGCTGCTTATAATCAAAATGCCACCACTCGCTTTCCATGGGCGTAAAACCTGCCTCAGTCATTATGTTACGCAATCGGCGGCGGTTACGGCGGGCTTTGCGCGAAATATCACTGTATGCACAATGCGAAACTTCCGAAAACTCATCAAACGCGCTACCCATATCCAGTAACGTACCGTTTTCATCGGCGAGGGAAATATCTACTGCCTGCCCCCGGTTGTGGTTACTGCCCTTACCGGGCTTTGCCACATACAGCGGGTTGTTTACTATTTCGTACATTTTGTATTGTATGGGGTATGGGCGGTAACAATCGTACAGCACCAGCCTGTAGCCTTTATCCTGCGCCAACTGGTATGCTTTCTCTAACGCCTGGGCTACTTCGGGGCGCAGCAGGCAGCGCGCGCACGGGTATACTTTTTGGCGCATAAAGTTGGCCGTATCGGCATACGCCATTTTATTAAGCGGCCCCAGCGAATCAAACTGCACCTCAGCCCAGTCGTCATTTAACTTGCGGGTTATAGTTGCGGGTTGGGCAAATGCGTTTAGGATGATGAAAAACAATATGCAGGTTAGTAGTTTCATGTAACGGGTTTGGGTAAATATAAAGGAAAGTTCCCATAAAAAGAAATCCCGCCAAGGCAGGATTTCTTTTTATGGGAATATGTTTTACATTATCTTTTTAATCACTGTACTACCGTTTTCAAGTGTTATGTTTACTATTAACACATTATTCTCGGAAACAGTACATGGTAAACTAGCCTGCAATGCCTTTATATTTTTAGCAGAGGCTACCATCTTTCCGGCTAAGTCATATACCTTTACAGTATCTATATTATCAGTAGCAGCAACAGAAACTTTATTGTCCTTTCTAAGAGCAATGATCTCTACATCTTTTTTAGTTACTTCCGGCGTCCCTAGTACGGTATTATTTACTCGCGCAACATGGTTACGAATAATACTATTAAACGAGGTAAATTTCCCCACTAACACAAGTTTGTCCTGTGCATACAAACAATCTGTAACATAGCGCCCACTAACCATTAAAATTGGCTGAAATGAAACATCTTCAGTACCATCATAGTTATATCGCATTAGTTTTAAATACTGAACCCCATTTTCATACATTGACGAAGTCGCCAGAAATTTCAAATCATCCTGCACAGAGACAATAGAACCATTAGTAAGGAAAGCGGGAGTGAAATCAAAATCATCAAAAATGCCATTGGCATCAATACGTCTATACTTTATAGAGGTTTGGCCGTATAAGTTTCTATACAGTTGCGCAACATAGAATTTTCCATTTTTATCAGATTTGATATATTCAACTCCTTCTGTTAAATAATAATTAGACACACTTAAAACAGGAAAAGAATTATCTAAAATACCATTACTACTAAATTTTTTAACAACCATAGCGCCCCCTATTAGCACCTGACACATAAAACTTCCGTCCGCTGCAATATCCATATCCCAAATCGGGTTGTTTGTAGGTATCAAGGTAAAATCCTGATCTAAACTACCATCCTGATTCAGCCTCAGAATTGAAACTGTTAAAAATTGATTATTAGATCGTATATCTAAGATTCCGGCAATAACCAGCTTGCCATCTTCTTGCAGTACAACTTTAGAGATATAATTATATCCGGATATATTAAAGTTTTGAGTAGCATTAAAAGAATTATCCAAAGTTCCATTAGCATTAATCCTCGTTATCCTATATCTGTCTACGTTGTTATATTTGTCAAAAGAGCCGATAACTATAAATTTACCGTCATCCTGTTTTAAAATATCTTCCACCAAACCGTTTGGCCCGCTACCTGGATTAAAACCCGAAACTAAGGCTCCGGTTTGATCTATTAAGGCTAGCCTTGGTGCTGATGTGTTGTTGTAATTATTAAATACACCTCCTAAAAGCATATTTCCGTTTCCGGCGTCAGAAATCGCGTAAACAGGTAAATCCGCACCATTTACAATTTCTGATTCAGAAGATACCGTTCCATCATTGTTTAAATAAATCACATTATTACAACTAACACCTGCATAATCAGTTAAATCGCCTGCCGCAATGATTTTATTTACTCTAATACCCAGGCACTGCACACCTAAAGTCTCCAAAAAAAATGAACTAGAAGTAAAAAATGAATTATCGACCGAACCGTCTGCGTTTAAGCGCAGAATATCTTTAAATTCAGAACTACGGAATCCGCCGGCAATAAGTATCTTGTTGTCGGGCAACAATTTACTATCATTTACAGTTCCATAAATAGTTAGTCCAAAATTTTGATCTAACATCCCCGAAGGTAACACCTTAACAACACACCCAGTATTTGTACCGTTAACTGTTGAAAAATCTCCTGTAGTTAATAAACTTCCGTCCTGCATAACTACTATATTATAGATGTAGTTATTAAAAGTAATGGAATTATATAAATTTATCGCGCTTCCGGAAGAGCTAAACTTTCTCAGTACAATTGAAGGTGGATTCATTACATATCCTCCTGCAATAATATCTCCATTTTCAAGAACGGTTAGGGCGGTGACCATAGAAAATTGTTCACCCAACAAAAAAGACTGATCTACAGACCCATCTCCATTAAGGCGTAATAAGCCGCCTGCAAAGCTACCTCCTAATAAAATTTTTCCATCTTGCTGTAACTTAATTTCTGCTACCGAGCCTGGCCAAACACCACTGACAGCTTGAAATGTGGTATCCAATGAACCATCTTGATTAAGCCTTGCAAACCCATTAACATCAGTGTCTCCATACTGTGTAAAATATCCGGCTACCAGTATCTTTCCGTCAGACTGAACCGCTACACGATTTAAAAATCCGTTGAAATGTGTTTGCGTGTTAAAAGTATAATCAATTGTGTTATCTGGATTTACTCTTACAATGTATGGCTTCTGAGCGTTCTGGTAATGGATAAAATCTCCAACATAAACTATTTTATTATCAGGAAGAACTTCCATATCTAAAACAATTTGATCGAAACCATTTTTTAGTGAGTTATCTACACTGTTAAAGGTTAAATCAACAGAACCGTCTTGTGCATACATTACACAAGAAAATACAAAACACACAAATGCTTTTAAAAATTGATTGGTTTTCATATAATATAGTTACTTTAGTAAGCCACAAAAATAAAAAAAGCCCCGCTTCCGCGAGGCTTCCATATAATAAAAAATATCTAAATCTTAAAAATCCCTGTTTACGTCAAACGCTTCAAGGTAGTCGGCAACACGCTTAACAAATGAGCCGCCCAGTGCACCATCTACTACGCGGTGGTCGTAGCTGTGCGACAAAAACATCTTTTGGCGGATGCCTATAAAGTCGCCCTCAGGGGTTTCTATAACTGCCGGTACTTTGCGTATAGCACCCAGCGCAAGGATACCCACCTGCGGCTGGTTGATTATCGGCGTACCAAACACACTACCAAACGTACCTACGTTAGTTACCGTATAGGTACCACCCTGTGTATCGTCCGGTTTTAGTTTACCTGCTTTAGCACGGTTGCCCAGGTCGTTAACTGCCTTAGCCATGCCAACAAGGTTCAGCTGATCGGCATTTTTAATAACCGGCACTATAAGGTTACCGTTAGGCAGGGCTGCAGCCATACCCAGGTTAATGTTTTTCTTTTTAATGATGTACTCGCCATCTACGCTTATGTTCATCATCGGGAAGTCTTTCAGCGCTTTGGCTACCGCTTCCATAAAAATCGGGGTAAAGGTTAGCTTCTCGCCTTCGCGTTTTTCAAAGGCCGTTTTTACCTTATCGCGCCATTTTACAATATTGGTAACATCTACCTCTATGAACGACTGCACGTGCGCCGATGTTTGTACGCTCTGTACCATATAGCCTGATATAAGCTTACGCATACGGTCCATTTCCACAATTTCGTCAGCACCGTTAACCGATACGGGAACGGCTTTAGTTGCTGGTTGTTGGTTGTTTGTTGTCGGAGCAGCAGGTGTTGAAGCCGGTGTAGCTATTGGCTGAACGCTGACAGGGGACAGCTGGCCGCTCTTCCTTTTAGCTACATACTCCAGTATATCGCTTTTAGTAACGCGTCCGTCTTTACCGGTTCCGGCTATGCTTTCCAGTTCGGCAACGGTAACGCCCTCCTCTTTTGCAATATTTTTAACCAACGGAGAGAAAAACTTCTCTGAAGCCGAAAAATCTGCCGGGGCCGCTACGCTTTCTACTGCTGTTGCCACGGTTTTTTCAAGCGCTTCCACGTGGGCTGCTGCCGGGGCGGTTTCGGTTACTGCTGCTGCGGTAACGGTACCACCTTCGGTTTCTATATAGGCTATGGTTTGGCCTACCTGCACCACGTCATTTACATTAAATAATATTTCGGTCAGTACCCCCGAAACTTCCGAAGGCACCTCTGAGTCAACCTTATCTGTAGCAATCTCAAGTACGGCTTCGTCTGCGGCAATGGTGTCGCCCACGTTTTTCAGCCAGTTAGTTATGGTTGCTTCTGCAACACTCTCTCCCATTTTGGGCAACTTAAGTTCAAACTTTGCCATATTGTTAATTAAAAGGTGAAATTCAAATTTTTGTTTGCGAATTTAATAAAAAAACATTCCAAAAACTATTCTGTTAATATTTTTTCTCAACCTTAAAAGTTAATTACAGTGCCACGGTCGTCGCTACTATTGCTTCCTATAATAAATCGCGCACCCGAAGGGCGTATTTTATACGTTAACCTGTTTGCATATTTTTCCATGAAGGTAATCATATCCCCATACGATATAATATCGGCGTCAAAAATTACCTCGGTACCCTTTTGGTGTAAAAATAAGTCGTCTGTACCGGCAGTTACGCGGTGCAGCGGCTTTTCTAAAACAAGTGCAAGCTGCTGTTCTACAGTAGCATTATTTGATATAAGCACATAACGCTGCGGTATAACCACACTACCCTTACGGTTCTTTTTTACCATCATAAACGCAAAGGCACCACAACGCATAAACAAGTCGAATACCGGGTATGCCTTAAAATGTTTTTTATAGAAAAACTGCATGGCTTCCCTAAAACGGCGCATATACGTACCATCTTTTACGGTGCTTTCGCCTTTAAAATGTATGGCTGTAGCCTGCCCGTAATAAAAATTACGGTACCCTCTTTTGGTAACTATATAAGACAGGTCCAGGTCATCGCTGTACATAAAGCAGTCCTCATCAAACCCGCCAACTTCTAAGTACAAACTGCGCTTAAGAAACATAAAAGCCCCTACAAGCACATCGGTATTCCCTATAGCATCTTGCGGAAGCTCTACATTATAGTACTTATTAAACGATTTTACCCCCGGGAAAAACCTGTACAGCCCGGCAATTTTTGTGAAGGCCACCCAAGGCGTAGGCACCCCACGCTTGCTTTCGGGTAAAAAACTGCCCCTGCCGTCTACCAGCTTTATACCGGTAACACCCGCGTCGGGCATACTGTCGGCAAACAGTAGCAGTTTTTCAAACGTACCATCGGCCAGTACCGTGTCAGGGTTAAGTATACATACATACTCCCCTTTAGCGGCAGCCACACCTATGTTGTTCCCTTTGGGGAAACCTGTGTTTTCTTTGTTCTCTATAAGGGTTACGTCAGGAAAGTATTGGCGTACCATGGCGCAGCTGTCATCGTGCGAATTATTATCCACCACAATGATTTCAGCATCAATGTGGCGTAGGGCATGCTGTACACTCTGGAGGCACAGATGCAAAAAATTACGTACGTTGTAGTTAAGTATAACAACCGATAAGCGCATAAGGCAAAGATAACTAACTTAGCTGTGGATTAGCAAATTAGCCCGCAACAAACCTTAAAATAAACCACAAATAATTAAAAAACAAGCCCTTACAATTAGCTAAAATGTTTTTTTTAGGTATTTTTATGGCTTCTACAACTCTATTACACCAACCTTAATGAATAGTAAAGATACATTTTATGCAGGCATCTGCATGGCAGGAGCCGTTTCGGCAGGAGCATATACCGCGGGAGTAATGGATTACCTGCTGGAGGCTCTGGAACACTGGGAAAAAGCTAAAAAACTACAGGAACAAGGTAAACTTACCGGGGTTCCAAAACATAATTTCCTGATAGAAGTACTGGGCGGGGCATCGGCCGGGGGGATGACAGCAGCCATAACCGCAGCCGGAATACAGGAAGATTTTAAACCTGTTACCGCTAAAAATTACACCGACGAAAGCATCAGTAAAAATAATCCGTTGTATAACTCCTGGGTAAATCTTAAAGAGGGGACTGATGCTAAAGGAAATACCAAGGACCTGATGGAACTGCTGCTGGATACCGCCGATATAGAAGCCGATGCATTTAACCCATCTAAAGAGGTGCGCGCAGGATTCAACTCTAATTTTATAAAAGACATAGCCGACTCCATGCTGGATAAGCGGGTGAGCACGCTTTATAAACGGCCATACATAGCGCCCGGCCTGGAGGTGTTTACCACACTTACTAACCTGCGTGGATTTGCCTATAAAGTACAGTTTAAAACATCTACAGGGCTACGCGAACACCGTATGCGCATGCACCGCGATTACGCGTTTTTTAAAATTGATGAATCGGCAGATGACAGCTACCTGAGTGCCGACGGGCGTATACCGATACATTTTAATGCGCCTGACGGGCTTAACACCGGCATACTGAAACAGGCCGCCATGAGTACAGGTGCTTTCCCTGTGGGGCTGGAAAGCCGGGAGCTTACAAGGGCACGCCATTACATAGAAAAAAGCAAATACATTAACCTGCTGGAAGCCGAAAAGGTAGAATACCACTTTTTGCCCGAAGGCGATTTTGTGTCTTTAAATGTAGATGGCGGGGTTATTAATAACGAACCATACGAAATTACAGAGCAGCTGTTGGAAGACCGCAGGGAGGCACGATTGCTTAACGAATACCAACGCCTGCTCGACGCAAACGACGACGACATAACCCCCCCTCCGTTTAACGTACCCGAAATAGCCCGCGATGCCACTAACTTTGAGAGTATGGTACTTATGATAGACCCTTTCCCAAGCGATGATATAAACGAAGATGCGTTCAGGGCGCAAAAGGCATGGCGAAATGTGCTGCCCACCATACTATCGGCCATGCGAAGCCAGCTGATGATGAAGGATGAACAGATAAAACGTGCCTATTTAGACGAGGACTACACACGCTTCCTGATTATGCCGCAGCGTACCGATGAAAACCACGAGGATCAAAAATACACTATAGCCTGTGGCTCTTTGGGTGGATTTGGTGGTTTTTTCAGCAAAGAGTTCCGCAAGCACGATTATTTTTTAGGCAGGCGTAATTGCCAGCGTTTCCTGCAACGTCATTTTACAGTGGCGGCGAATGCACACAACCCTATCTTAGACTACGGTTATGGTAACGGCGCCACTTGGGGTAAAGTAAAATTAAAAGTAAAAAATGCGTCGGGTACCGAACGCCTGGATGATTTTTACTGCATACTGCCAGACCTAAGGATAACGGGTAACGAAGCAGATGGCTATACCATAGTTACGCCCGATGAGGAAATCAAAGTGCCCTACCCCTCTATTAAGCTCAGCTACATATTAGGCCTTAGAGATAAAATAATAAAACGCATTAAATGCGTTATGGATAATGTTCAGAACTCAGAGCCTACCCCACCCGCACCGGAGAACCCGGTGGTAGCGCGCATACGGCGCAAGGGTTGGCTTGGCAGGCAAATCGACACGCTGTTTAAACGCCCGGCTGTAAAGGCCTACATAGGCATTGCTAAAAATGCCGGTAAAGGTCAGGTAGCCGACTTTTTTATAGACAGCATTATACGCGATATGGACACCCGTGGCCTGCTCGATGATGATGTAAAGAAATAAAAGATTATAGTAACAATTGGCACGGTATTGATACCAATACCATTAAAAGCATTATTTATGAAAAAACTGTTCGTAGTATCGGCGCTGGTAACGGCAGCATTGGCATCGGCACAAAACTTTACTAGGAAAGACAGCCTGCAGGGCGGCCTGCGCCCCGAGCGTACCAGCTATGATGTGCAACGCTACGACCTGAACATTACCATAGACCCTGAAAAAAAATATATTAAAGGGTATAACGATATCACGTTTAAGGCTACTGCTGCTACCAACCGTATTCAGGTAGACCTTTTTTCGAATATGAATGTTGATGCCATTACGCTTAATACATTTAAAACCAACTACAAGCGCGATAATGATGCCGTGTTTATTGCGTTTGACAAGCCTTTGGAAAAAGATAAAGAGTACACCCTTAGGTTTGCATATTCCGGTACGCCTGTTATCGCGAAAAACGCTCCGTGGGATGGTGGCTTTGTATTTACAAAAGATGACAGCGGTAAACCCTGGGTAGGTGTTGCGGTACAGGGTACGGGTGCCAGCCTTTGGTATCCTGTAAAAGACCACCAAAGCGACGAGCCTGACCGGGGCGCCAGCATTAAAGTAGCGGTGCCAAACGGACTAATGGATGTAAGCAATGGTAAATTCATCGGTAGCACTGACCTAAAAAATGGCTACACCCGCTGGGACTGGGAGGTTAAAAACCCTATTAACAATTATGACATTACAGTAAACATAGCCGATTACGCGCATTTTCATGATGAGTACAAGGGCATGCCGCTAGACTACTATGTGCTTAAAAGCAATGTGGAAAAAGCAAAAAAACAGTTTGAGGAAGTAAAGCCGATGCTGCAATGCTTTGAAGAAAAATTTGGACAATACCCGTTTGTGGAAGACGGCTATAAGCTTGTTGAAACCCCTTACCTGGGTATGGAGCACCAGAGTGCCGTGGCTTATGGCAACAAATACCTTAAAGGCTATATGGGCAGCGATATTTCGGGTACGGGTGTAGGCATGGGTTGGGACTATATTATAGTACACGAAAGCGGGCACGAATGGTTTGGCAACAGCATAACCAGTAAAGATATTGCCGATATGTGGATTCATGAGGGCTTTACCACCTACAGTGAAACGGTGTATGTGGAGTGCCGCGAAGGTTATGACCGCGCCATGAAATACATTAACGGGCAGCACTACAGCGTACAAAACCGTAAGCCTGCCATAGGTATATTTGGCGTAAATAAGGAAGGGAGCGGCGATATGTACTTTAAGGGAGCGCTTATGCTAAACACCATGCGACACATTATAAACGATGACGCAAAATGGTGGAAACTTATTTACGACTATTCTACTACCTTTAAAAAGCAGATTATAGATACAGAAACAGTAATAAACTTTTTTAACAAGGAAAGCGGTCTAAACCTTACCCCTGTTTTTAACCAATACCTTCGTTATGCCGCCATACCTACACTTCAGCTAAAGCTGGATGGCAGCAACCTGGAATACCGCTGGGTTACAGATGAGCCGGACTTTGCCATGCCGGTAGAAGTAGCTATTAATGGAAAAACCGTGCGCCTGCAAGCTACAAACAACTGGCAACGTACCGCTACACAAGCCACATCATTAAACGACGTGCAACCCGCAGACAAAAAATTCTATATTAAGGTTGCAAAGCTTTAAGAGTTTCGGCGCGCTGAATTTTACCGGTACCGGTTTCGGCAAAAGCCGGCACAAACAATACCTCTTTAGGCTTTTCGTATTTATCCAGTGCCATGTAGCAATCCTCTTTTAACTCAAAAGGCTCACCTTCTATAACCAGTACCATGCGTTCGCCCAAGGTGTCATCGGGCAGGCCGCAAACAAAAACGCGGCGTTTTATAAACAGCGACAGTTTTTCTTCTATCTGTTCAGGATATAGTTTAACGCCCCCGCTGTTTATTACGTTATCAAAGCGTCCCAGCCATACAAAATGATGTGCATCGTGCAGGCTGGCAAGGTCGTTTGTTACCACTGTGGTATCTGAAACTTCGGGTGCATTAATTACCAGGCAGCCGCGCGCATCGGTAGTAACGCTTACCCCGGGCAGCGTGGTAAAGGCTACCTCGCCTAGCGGCTTTGCGGCTATATGGGTTACGGTTTCGGTCATGGCATAGGTTTCCCATATTTCTACAGGGAGCGTTTGCAACCGTACCGAAAGCGCCGGGCTTACCTTACCACCGCCTAAAATTACTTTCTTTACACGACGTAGCGCCTCAAAAGAACGCTCTGCCTGAAGCGGCACCATAGCTGCAAACTGATAGTTTTTTGGCGTTTTGGTCAGCGGTTCGGCTACCGGAGGAACAATATCCAGCTCCCATCCCAGTATCATGGCCCTTACAAGCATCATTTTACCGGCTACATACTGCGCCGGCAGGCAGTGCAATGCGCGAGTATGCGGCCCCACATCAAAAAAATCACCCGTAGCCACCGCAGAGTTTACCATGTGGTGCTTTTTTAAACGGATAATTTTTGGTGCGCCGGTAGTACCACTGGTGCGCATTTCCACGTAATCTTTATCATCAAACCAGTCGAGCAGAAAGTTCCCTATAGGCCGCTCGTAGTCTTCTCCTTCTTTAATGAAATCATAAGCTACCTTCCGCAGGTTTTCCGGCGAAAGACAGAACCCGTTCAGTCTAAAATCAGGGTGAACAAACCCCGGTTCATAATAATACATAGTGTTATGGTTTAGTGGGTTAATGATGATGCATTGGGTAGCTGGATTTTTCCGGAAAGGCGTTGTTTCCAGTCGGTCCACCTGTATATTTTGGAAAATAATAAAATAAGCAGCGGGTAAAATATAAATACCGGCGCTATAATATCTATGCCTGCAGCCGGCTCAGATATGTCTTTTAATATAGACGGCGACTGCAGGGCGGTCCAGTCTGACGTAACCAGCAGGCACGCCACAAGATTATTAGCCGCATGGAAGCCCAGTGCCAGTTCCATACCGTCGTCCATAAGGGTAATGATTCCTAAAAATAATCCTGTACCTATATAGTATACAAAGGCAAGCGGGCCTATGGTAGCCACCTCAGGGTTAGCAGCATGCATTAACCCAAATGTTATAGAAGTGAATAAAAGCGCAAACAAAGTACTGCGTGTAGCAATGCCCAGCCCCTGCATAAGATACCCCCTGAACAGGTATTCTTCAAAACTGGTTTGCATCGGGATAAGTATGATTACTATAGCCAGCATTTTAAAAAAGGGCTCCGCCTTAAAGTTCAGCACAAAATCCTCCGGAGACATATAATAAGCCAGCAGGGTCGTTGCAGCACTAATACCCCCCCATAAAAAAAATGACGTAAAAATACGGCTCCAGCTTATGCGGCTGCGGGCGGTAGTAAGGCTGGTAATGGTTTGCCGGTGTACAAACTTTACCCATACAAGTAACAGCACCAGGAAAAATGCCAGTGGAGCAAGGCTTTGTATTAGAATGCTCATTTCTCCCTGTTCTTTAATCGCCGCTTTAATAAGGTCAGTACTTTTATCTCCCATGACCATGGTTACGGCAAAATTGAGCAGGATGATAAGCAGGAACACTACCGGTATGGGCAAATAAAGTAAAAAATTAAATCGTTTGTTGTAAGCCTGGCTTATGTACATTATTAAAGAATTGTTAGTTATGGGTTCTGTATATTAAATATACAACAACTTATGGGGATATTGGCATACCTTTGCAAAAAAATAAATAATCCATGCTTACCATTTATCATAACCCGCGCTGCAGTAAATCACGCGAGGGGCTTCAACTGCTTGAATCTCTAAACATTCCGTTTGCAACCATAAAATACCTCAACGAGCCTGTCTCTGAAGCCGAGCTTACGTCAATCGTAAAAAAACTGGGCATAATCCCTATTGAATTGGTACGGCAGAAAGAAACAATCTGGAAAGAAAACTATAAGGATAAAAACCTTACCGACGACCAAATCATTACTGCCATGGCTACCCACCCTACCCTAATAGAGCGCCCTATAGTGGTAAATGGCAATAAAGCCGTAATAGCCCGCCCTGCCGAAAAAGCCCTGGAAATTATTAAATGCTTCATTTTAACAAACCTTTGTGATTTAAACATTAAACCGTAAACTGTTTTTTGTG
>JAAXJD010000153.1:0-14454 GCA_012270005.1 Flavobacterium sp.
GTTCAATTTTTTTTGGTCAAACTGCTGGCGTACTGGTATACGATGTTGAGCACTGGCATAAGGTGGTATAGCCTATCAACTCTTCTGTGCGCAGCCTTGCAAAAGGACAGGGAGGGCAAATTTATGCGGGCGGGTATGACGAGGCCGGACTGGTGTACCGCAAACCCACAGGTGAATATGCCTATAAATCATTGATGAAAGATATTGCCGGCGCACGTGACAACATAGAAAACGTTTGGGATATACAGTATGCAGACAACCGTATGCTGTACCGTGCCTATGGAGAAATCATGGTAACAGCAGGTAAAACCGCTACCCGCATTCCGGCGTCTACTACGTTTACATACTCTGGTGTGGCGGGTGGTAACTACTATGTTGAGGAAAACGGCAAGGGTATACTTACCTTACAGCCCATGAGTAATACGCTTATGATGGTGTTTTCTGCGGCGGCATATAACAATGAAAATGTTGCCGAAATACTGCCGGGCGAAAGGCCGGGGGTAATATGGGTAGTAACTGTACAGGGTGGGTTGTATATGGGTGAGCTGGCTACAGGCAAAATGTTGCTTATGAACCGGTTTTTTGATGCAGACCATCCGGGGCGGGCCACATCGGCACTAAAAAACCGCGATGGCAGTATTTATATAGGCAGTGTGGATTCCGGCATTGTAACGATAAACCTAAAGGGAGAGGTTACGCGAAACTCACCCCTGTTTGGTGGACTGAGAAATGAAGTAATACAGCGTTTGTATCGTGTAGCCGATGGCAATATATGGATATTGCAGAACAACGGCCTTGCCTACGCTGATTTTAGGTCCCCATACCGGTTGTTGTTTAATAAAGCATCGGTATACGATGCACTCGTTACAGATAACCGCATCTATATAGCTACCACACAGGGTGTGTACACATCCGGCGCAGTGGGGTTACAGCCTGATTTTGTTAAAGTGCCCGGAGTGCAGGGCCAGGTGTGGAGCGTTCAAAAACTAAACACCACCGTAATTGCTGCTGCCGATACCGGCTTGTATACCATAAATGATAATACTGCCACAAGGATAGAAGGGGCTTCGGGTTTTTGGAAAATTATTCCGGTAAGCGGGCGCAGGGGTTGGTATCTTGCTTCTCAATACAACGGTTTGTATCTTGTAGAAGAAACCGCGGGGCAGTGGTTTATACGGCACAAAATAGAAGGGTTTAACGAATCAGCGCGCGACATACTGCCGGCCGATGAACCGGATACCTACTGGATATGCCACGGCTACCAAGGTGTGTACCGCGTTCGGATTGATGCTACGTACACCAGGGTAAGTGCTGTAGACCAGTTTACGAATAAAAACGGACTGAAAAATCCGCTCAATGTTAATGTTTTCAGGTGGAATGGTACGGTGGTATTTACTACCAATACGGGTATTTACACGTTTAATCCGCATACGGGCCGTTTTCATCCGTTTGAGCCACTGAATAAAATGCTGGATGCCGGCAAAAATACCCGAAAGCTACTGCAATATGGCGGGCGTACCTGGTTTGTTCAGGACGACGAAGCTGGTTATTTTGCAGGTAATAGTATAGAAAAAGAGTTGTTCCTTAATCTTAAAGGTACCTTTAACCGCGGTATGGAATGCCTTGTGGGGCTGCCGGGTGACCGGATGTTGTTTGGCACTACAAACGGTTTGTTTCTTTACAATTTAAAGAGCGCTCCGCCATCAGAGGCGGTTGCTACACAGATTACCGCCGTGTCTTTTTTCAGGAACCGTAAGCAGGAACTTGTGTCGCTAAAAGCTACCGATGCTCCGGTTGCATTGCCTAACCGTACGGATATTATACGTATTGATTTCGCTTCGCCTAAAATGCCGCATGGTACAGATGTGCAGTACAGTTATTTTTTAGAAAATAATGATACGGAGTGGAGCCCCTGGCAAAACGAACCTTATAAAGAATATACCCACCTGCGCCCGGGTACTTATACCTTCAAAGTGCGCAGCCGCAACACTGCAGGCATTGCCGGGGCAGAGGCGCGCTATACCTTTACAGTACTGCCGCGTTGGTACGAAACTACCCTGGCTTACATTTGCTATGCTTTGCTCGGTATATCGGCGGTGTTTGGTATACGTTTGCTGGTAAAAAGGCGTATACGCTACGAAAAAGTAAAAAGTACACGCGAAGCCGAACGCAGCAAGCGACTGCTGGAACTGGAGCTTGAACAACTAAAGCTGCAACGCGATAAAGAGGCGGTAATACGCGATAAAGCCCAGCTGGAAGAAGATGTTATTAATAAGAGTAAGGAACTGGCGAATTATACCATGCTGCTGGTGCAGAAAAAGGATTTTTTTGCCGAAATTACCGATGACCTCAAGGAACTGAAGGAGTACCTACGCAACGAAGAATCGCGTAAGAAGTTGCTGGAGATGTTTCAAAAGCTGAACCGGCACAGGATAGGCGAGGAGTATATGGAAGTGTTTGATGTTCATTTTGAAAAGGTGCACCATAACTTCTTTGAGAAGTTAAAGCAGCTGAACCCTACACTTACACAGCGCGAACTTCGACTGTGTGCCTTTGTAAAGATGAACCTGAGCAATAAGGAAATCGCCCCTTTGCTGGGTATATCGCTTAGGGGGGTAGAAAACGCCCGGTACCGCATCCGCAAAAAGCTAAATGTGGCTAATGAGGATAACTTCTCGGCTTTTTTAGAGGGGATTGTAGAGGAACGCACATCGTAGTGAAATAAAAAAGCCCGGGCTAATTTATAGCCGGGGCTTTTTTGAATTCTCAAGTAACCGAATTTAAGGATAACCAAAATTACTCTGCCCAACGGTAGTAGCGGGCACCGGTAAGGTTAGGTAATTCGGTTTCTATTTTATCTAAAACCCACTCATTTACAGGAGCCACTACGCTGTAGTGTTGCTCTTTTTTGTGGAGTTTGTTGTAGGTTTCAAAGTCAATCACAGTACTTGCTGCCAGGGTTTCAAACAGGCGTGCGTTTTCTGCGGCAGCTTTCCATCCGCTTTGCAGCGTTCCCTGGAATGCCTTACTCTTAGAACCACTACCATACGCCAGGAAACCAAACTTCTTACCTTCAAGATCGGCGACCTGCTCTGCTTTAACCACTAAAGCACTCAGCAGCCCCATAAAAATAGATCCTGTATACAGGTTGCCTATTAATGACGAAGCCGGTTCGGCAGGTTGCAGCTTTTGTGCAACAAATGCTTTATACTCCTCACTTTTGCTGATTTCTTTAACCCGGTTGGCAAAGTCGGCTGCCTCCTCATTACCGGTAAGCAATGGGGTAGCGGCATCCAGTGCAAAAATTTCAGAGAACATACGGCGCCCCTGGTAAGCATACGGCAGGTGCATAATAATGCTCTCCCACGTATCGTATAACGAACCTTGTATATTGCTTAATTTTTTGAATGAAAAATACGCCTCACGGGTACGTTCTGTGTATACCGTATTGCTGTATTGGCCATCAAAAACCGGTTGGTCTTTGTGTATTTCTATATGTGCCTCAAGGTTGCCAAACCAAGGCTCGTTTGCCTCAATGTTAGTAATGTCTTTTTTGGCAAGCGTTAGGTACGGCTTAAAAAAGTCGAATACCCCGCGTGTACTTACCGCCCAGTTTTTATCTATGGCTATAATCCTGGGATTAGCAGTAACCAGTAGCGCTACAGCCCCCGCACCCTGAGTGTATTCGCCCGTACTTTCAAGGTCGTACTTAGCAATATCGCTGGCTATAACCACTGCTCTTTTGTCCGGGTTAAGCCGAACAAAATCCAGGCAGTTTTGCAGTGCATCTACCGCGCCTATACAGGCAAAGGTAAGGTCTACAGCATCGCAGTGTAAAAACGTGTTGTGTCCGTATTTTTGCTCCATTAACGCCACTATAAAAGACGCTATGGGCTTAGAATTGTCTATGCCGCTTTCGGTACCTACATAAATCCGGGCAATATCGGCCGGGTTTAAGTGATTCTCGTCTATAAGGCGGGTAAGGGCATTGGCACCAAACACTACAGCGTCTTGGTGGGCGTCGGGCAGGGTCATTTTTATAAGTCCCAAACCTTTCTCCAGCTTATCCGGGTCTATGTTCCTTGCATTGGCAAGGTCTTTTATAGGTAAATGTATTTTGGCAATGTCGTATGCTATAGCATCAATTCCTGTGTTCATTATTGCGTTAGGTTTTGAAGAACTGCAAATTTACTTATTTTGCGCGTACTGCCGGGGGTTACTCAAATGCTAAATGCCATTATTGCGAAGGCGTGGGCTGTTTTCGGGATAAAATTTTGCTATCTTTAAAATTTTGCGCATCATTGCCTTTTATTGGTAAAATATGGGTGGTGTTGCACCTTTATTTATAATCGTTATTAATAGTATGAAAAAGATATTTACGCTGGGTTTTATGGTTTGCGCATTGCTGCTACACGCGCAGGATAAGCAAGGTTATCAGTTGTTTACGGCAAAGGGAAAGAAAACTACGTACAAAGAATTGCTTAAGGCGGCGCTGAAAGCCGATGTGGTTTTGTTTGGCGAGCTGCACGACAACAGCCTTATCCATTGGCTGGAATATGAGCTTGCCGTCGATGTGCAGCAACAGCGCCCATTAGTGTTGGGTGCCGAGATGATAGAGGCCGATAACCAGGCGGTACTGAACCGCTATCTTTCGGGTGAGATAGACCAAAAGCAGCTTGATAGCCTGGCAAGGCTTTGGCCCAACCATAAAACCGACTACAAACCCCTTGTGGATTTTGCGAAGGCGCATAAAATACCGTTTATAGCTACTAATGTTCCCCGTAAATACGCCAGCCAGGTGTACCGTAAAGGACTGGAATCATTAACAGCGCTTACCGATGCCGAAAAACAATCGATAGCCCCGCTACCCATACCGTATGATGCCAACCTGCCGGGTTATAAAGCCATGCTGGAAATGAGCGGTGGCCACGGAGGCGATAACCTGCCAAAGGCGCAGGCTATAAAAGATGCTACCATGGCGTGGTTTATAGCCCAAAACCTAAAGGGAGGCAGTGCTTTTATCCATTATAACGGTACGTACCACAGCGATAACTTTGAGGGAATTAGCTGGTATCTTAAACAATACAAACCGGGTTTGCGTGTGGTTACTATAGCAGCGGTTACTCAAAAGGAGTTGTTACTCCTTGATGCGGAAAGTAGGGGTAAGTCCGACTTTATATTGGTGGTAGACGAAGACGTTACAAAAACCTACTAGTGTATAGTAATTTTGCTAAATATAGCCGTTGCGGACGGTGTTATTAACAGTGCTAAATCGATGTAGTTAATAACAGTATACGTGTGTGTTTGCCATGAAGTGTTATAATGTTGAAAATAATGCAGTGATTTTGGTTTAAAATAATGTAAAGTGAAATTAAAATGGGTATTTTTTTAGAACAACATCTCCTTTACATTCATTCTAAATTATTGTTCAGAGGGTGTGGTAAAAACTAAAGAGCAGTATTTTTGTTTGATTTTTTTAAAAACCTTATACTTTTAAACAAACATTATGGCAAAATCTGCATTTTTGAAGTCTTCCATAGCGAAAAAATACTGGATGGCTTTAACAGGTTTATTTCTCTGCCTGTTTCTTGTAGGGCACTTATTGGGTAATTTACAGCTGCTTTCTACCAGCGAGGATGCTGCGTTGCACTTTAACCAATACGCGCTTTTCATGACCACAAACCCGGCAGTGAAAATCTTATCGTATCTTACGTACTTCTCTATCCTATTCCATGCTATAGATGGTATAGCGCTTACCATCCAGAACCAAAAGGCAAGGCCGGTTAAGTATGCTATGAACGCCCCGTCTAAAAACTCAGCCTGGACATCAAGAAACATGGCGGTACTGGGTACCATTATCCTTGTGTTTATTGTAACGCATATGGTTAACTTCTGGGCAAAGATGCATTTTGATGAAAACATGCCACTGCAAACCATTACGGTAGAGCAAATGGGTCAAAAGCAGGAACTGTATGTTACTACAAACGGTAACTACCTTCCGGTAACGCTTAAGGATCAGGGTATGATTCAAATTAAGAACAGGACAGAAGTAATCCGTGTAGATAACAAACTTAAAGTAGCTGACTTATATAAAGACCTTTACAAAATTACCATAGCGTTTTTTAAAGATCCTAAAATAGGCCTTGTAGCTACCATATTGTATGTTATAGCCATGATAACGCTGGGTCTGCACCTTCACCACGGTTTTAGCAGTGCTTTCCAGTCGTTAGGTTTAAACAATCCTAAGTACAACGGTTTTATTAAGAAATTCGGTTATGCGTTTGCAATAGTTGTTCCGGCGGCTTTTGCTATTATACCGTTATATATTCATTTCATATTAAAATAATCAACGTCTGCCGATATGAAGTTAGATTCTAAGATACCAGCGGGGGATATCTCCGTAAAATGGACCAAATATAAAGACCATCTTAAACTTGTTGCCCCAAACAACAGGCCAAAGATTGATGTAATAGTAGTAGGTACCGGTCTTGCCGGTGCTTCGGCAGCCGCTTCGCTTGGCGAAATGGGCTACAACGTTAAGGCGTTCTGTTTTCAGGATTCTCCACGCCGTGCGCACTCTATTGCTGCACAGGGTGGTATTAACGCTGCTAAAAACTACCAAAATGACGGCGACAGCGTTTACAGGCTGTTTTATGATACTATTAAAGGTGGCGACTACCGTGCCCGTGAGGCAAACGTACACCGCCTTGCAGAGGTGTCTGTAAATATTATAGACCAGTGTGTGGCGCAGGGTGTTCCTTTTGCACGTGATTACGGCGGAATGCTGGACAACCGTTCGTTTGGTGGTACTCAGGTACAGCGTACTTTCTACGCTGCCGGACAAACCGGACAACAGCTGCTCCTGGGTGCATATTCTGCACTATCAAGGCAAATAGGCCTTGGCCGTGTAAAAATGTACAACCGCCACGAAATGCTGGATCTTGTAAAAGTAGACGGCAAAGCACGTGGTATTATAGCACGTAACCTTGTTACCGGAGAGCTTGAAAGGCATTCGGCTCACGCGGTTATCATAGCTTCAGGTGGTTACGGTAACGTATACTTCCTTTCTACAAACGCTATGGGTAGTAACGTTACTGCCGGCTGGAAAATACACAAAAGGGGCGCTTACTTTGCTAACCCGTGTTTTGTGCAAATTCACCCTACCTGTATCCCGGTACACGGTACTAACCAGAGTAAACTAACCCTTATGTCTGAGTCGCTTCGTAACTCAGGCCGTATATGGGTTCCTAAAAAACTTGAAGATGCGCAGGCCATCCGCGAAGGAAGGCTTAAGGCTACAGATATTAAAGAGGAAGACAGAGATTATTTCCTTGAAAGGAGATACCCTGCATTTGGTAACCTTGTACCGCGCGACGTAGCTTCGCGTGCTGCTAAGGAGCGTTGTGATGCCGGTTTCGGTATAGAAAACAACGATACCCAGGAAGGTGTTTACCTTGATTTCTCTTCAGAAATTATAAATAAAGGCCGTCAGGCGGCTTATGCGCAGGGTAACCACAATCCTTCTCAGCAGGAAATTGTAAAGCTTGGTAAGGCATGGATAGAGGAGAAATATGGTAACCTTTTCCAAATGTACCAGCAAATTACCGCTGAAAACCCGTATGAAGTACCAATGAAGATTTACCCTGCGGTACACTACACTATGGGTGGTGTATGGGTAGATTATAACCTGCAGAGTACTATACCGGGCTGTTTCGTAGCCGGTGAGGCTAACTTCTCTGACCACGGTGCTAACCGCCTTGGTGCTTCAGCGCTAATGCAGGGCTTGGCCGATGGTTACTTTGTATTGCCTTACACGGTATCTGACTATCTTGCCAATGAAATCCGTACGGGTAAAATTGCTACCAATACTGCCGAGTTTGATGAGGCGGAAGCTGCTGTAAAAGCACAAATAGACGGATTCCTTAATAACAACGGTAACAGGTCTGTAGATTCATTCCACAAAGCACTTGGCCACATTATGTGGAACAAGGTGGGTATGGCGCGTAACGAAAAAGGCCTTAAAGAAGCAATTGCTGAAATTGCTGCACTTAAAGAGGATTTCTATAAAAACGTATACGTACCGGGTTCTGCAGATGAGCTGAACACTGAGCTTGAAAAAGCCATCCGTGTAGCCGACTTTATAGACCTGGGCCAGCTTATGGCGCGCGACGCATTACAACGTAACGAATCATGTGGTGGTCACTTCCGTGAAGAGTACCAGGATGCTGAAGGTGAAACACTTCGTGATGATGAAAACTTTAACTTCGTTGGCGCATGGGAGTACCAGGGGTACGACATTAACAGCGAAGTGCTTCATAAAGAGGTGCTGAACTACGAGTACATTAAAATCGCAGCCAGGAATTACAAATAAAAAATTATTAAAAATATGGCTTCTTCTAAAAATATAAATATAACCCTTAAGATTTGGCGCCAAAAAAACGCTAAAGCTAAAGGCAGCATTGAAACATATAAACTTAATGATGTTTCTACCGATAGCTCATTCCTAGAAATGCTTGATCAGCTTAACGAACAGCTAATCAACAACAGGCAGGAGCCGGTAGCTTTTGACCACGACTGCCGCGAGGGTATTTGCGGTATGTGTTCGCTTTACATTAACGGCCAGGCGCACGGCCCCGCACACCAGGTAACTACCTGCCAGCTGCACATGCGTTCGTTTAAAGATGGCGATACCATTTACATAGAACCATGGAGGAGTAAGGCGTTCCCGGTAATTAAAGACCTTATGGTAGACCGTTCTGCGTTCGACCGTATTCAGCAAGCCGGTGGTTTCGTTTCTGTAAATACTTCTGGTCGTACTATAGATGCTAACGCTACCCCGGTGCCTAAGCACGATGCAGACCGCGCTTTTGAAGCTGCTGCATGTATAGGTTGCGGTGCTTGTGTGGCTACGTGTAAAAATGGTTCGGCCATGCTGTTTGTAGGTGCTAAGGTATCTCAGTATGCACTACTGCCACAAGGTAAAGTAGAGGCTACACAGCGTGTGCTTAACATGGTACGCCAAATGGATGAAGAAGGATTTGGTAACTGTACCAATACCGGTGCTTGTGAAGTAGAATGCCCTAAAGGTATTTCGCTTGAAAACATAGCCCGTATGAACAGGGAATATCTTTTTGCAAGCCTTAAATAATAGCTCACCGCTTTTATTATATACAAAACGCGCTCCTGTTGGGGCGCGTTTTTGTTTTGTAAAGATGTATTGCATGCGTGTGGCATGCATTTTATGCGGAAGACGTATGTGATGCGTCGCTACAGGAAATCTTCGTAACTTTGCTACTTAGTTACTCAGTAGCTAAGAAACTCAGAAACTCAAGAAAATGATAGAAGATAAAAACCAGCAGCGTACCAATCTGGGTACGCTGGGCGAATTTGGCCTTATAGAACACCTTACTGCAAATATTGAAATTACACAACCCTCTACCCTTAAAGGTATAGGCGATGATGCTGCTGTACTTGATTTTAAAGACAAAAAAGTGGTAGTCAGTACAGATTTACTTGTAGAAGGGGTGCACTTTGATTTGGCTTACATGCCGTTAAAACATTTGGGTTATAAAGCGGTGGTGGTAAACCTTAGCGATATTGCCGCCATGAATGCCAAACCTACGCAGATTACCGTTTCACTCGCGGTAAGCAACCGTTTCCCTGTGGAGGCGTTAGATGAGCTTTACGAGGGTATTAAGCTCGCGGCAAAAATCTACAAAGTAGACATAGTAGGTGGCGACACTACTTCGTCTCAAAAAGGGCTTATTATTAGTGTTACTGCAATTGGTGAAGCGGACGCTGAAGACCTCGTATACCGCAACGGTGCCGGTGCTACAGACCTGCTTGTGGTAACGGGAGATGTAGGTGCCGCCTATATGGGATTACAGGTGCTGGAGCGCGAAAAACAGGTGTTTCAGGTAAACCCGAATAACCAACCCGATCTTGATGCTTACAACTATCTTATAGAGCGCCAGCTGAAGCCCGAAGCCCGTACCGATGTGCGCGGTATGCTTAAGGAACTGGGCGTAACGCCTACAGCCATGATTGATGTTTCAGACGGGTTGTCGTCTGAAATTATACATATTTGCAAACAAAGTGGTGTGGGTTGTAACCTGTATGAGGAGAAAATCCCTGCCGACCCTCAACTTATTAATACCTGTGAGGAGTTTAATATAGATATTACTACGGTTGCTATTAACGGTGGCGAAGACTATGAGCTACTCTTCACCATTAAAATGGAAGATTTTGACAAGATTAAAGGCAATCCTAACTTCACGGTTATAGGGCATACCACTCAGGAGAGCGAAGGTATACATCTTATTACCCGCGCTAATACTAAAATTCCGCTTAAATCAAGAGGGTGGAATGCGCTAAGCGACGAAGTCGTTTAGTTTAAGGTTTCAGGTCTAAAGTTTCAAGTTGCCACTCTGCCGAACTTGAAACTTTAAACCTGAAACAAATTTTAAACTTACAACGGAATTTCCTGGCATAACTCTATCAGTACGCCATTGGTGCCTTTAGGGTGCAGAAACGCCACCAGCTTATTATCGGCGCCCTTTTTAGGAGTTTCATTAAGTACGGTAAAGCCTTCTGCTTTAAGGCGGGCTATTTCAGCTACAATATCCTCCACGTCAAATGCTATGTGGTGAATTCCTTCACCTTTCTTTTCTAAAAACTTGGCTATAGGGCTTTCTGCGTTCGTGGCTTCCAGTAACTCAATCTTATTAGGGCCATTTTGCAGGAAAGCAGTTTTTACGCCCTCGCTGGCTACTTCTTCGGTTTTATAACACGGTGTGTTTAGTAGTTTTTCAAAAAGCGGAGTACTTACTTCAAGGCTTTTTACGGCTATGCCAAGGTGCTCTATTTTTCTCATGATTTATTTTGGGTTTGGGTTAATGCGAAAATCCTAAGGCTATACTCATACCTATAATCCCCATAACCAGCAGGGTTATACATACGTATTTGGTATCTTTTTCTTTTATAAAAGAAAACAGCGACAGCACCATACGCAGCACAGGGGTGAGAAACAGCAGCAGTACCCCCAGGAAAATAACCGATACGCCATCGGCTTGCGAAACGCCCGAAAGCACATCGGCAACTACCTCAAAAATACTGCGGTCATTTTCGGTAAAGGTGCCATAGTGTACTGTTTCCTGCGCATGGCCGGTAAGGTAGATAATACCACCGCTAAGCGCCACAGCCAGCGACATCCATACGCCATAGCGCAGCAGGTTGCCTATTAGTTTTTGGAAATCCTTTTCCTGTTTCAGGTTGTGTTCCATTATATGTTTCCTTTAATACCGTTATAAATCATGTTTAGCGCCAGTACCATAATCAGGCAGGCAAAGAACAGGCGAAGCTTTTTTGGGTTGGCTTTAATAAGCACCCTTGCCCCCGTTAAGGCACCCAGTAGCACACCTATTACCACAGGCATACATATAGCAGGCTGTATATACCCTTTTTGTATGTAAATAACTGAGCTGGCCACGGCGGTTACACCCATCATAAAATTACTGGTGGTGGTAGATACTTTAAACGGTATACGCATAATATTATCCATGGCTATTACCTTAAACGCCCCCGATCCTATGCCTAAAAGGCCAGACATCATTCCGGCAAGGCCCATCATGCTGAATCCGCCTATAACATTTTTTACACCGTAGGCTACCGGTGTACCGTCCGGTGCGGGGTAGGTGCCCGGCAGGTCTAGTCTTTCGGCAAGCGGGCTCGAGGTTTGCAGTACATGTTCTGATTTTTTGCGCAGCGAATTTATAGCCGAAAAAATAAGGGTAAGCCCAAATATGACAGCAATGACCGAAGCCGGTGCCGCACTCGAAATCAATGCGCCGCCCACTGCGCCCAGTGTGGTGGCGATTTCCAGGAACATACCCAGCCGCATGTTAGTAATGCCTTCGCGCACATATGCCGCCGCCGACCCAGACGATGTGGCTATGACCGATACCAGCGCGGTGCCAATGGCATAATGGATGTCTACCCCCAGTACTATGGTAAGCAGCGGTATAATAATAATGCCGCCGCCCAGGCCCGAGAGCGAACCTATAAAGCCTGCAAGCCAGGCGCCAAACAGCATAATCAGGGTAAAGGTAAGTACCGACATGGCAAATAATTTTCTGTATGAGGCGTAAATTTACGCCTTAAAAAATAAAATAATTGGTAATTTGGGCTAAATGTTGCTAATCTGATATAGTTTGAGGCTATTTGTTCCGACGCTAACGCGTTAAGTGGATTTGGCACAAGCTATCAATAAATTGAGTACTTTTGCAAAATGGAAACAAATAGGCAGAAAAAAATCGGAGCGTTGCTGCAACAAGATCTTGTAGACATACTACAGGGCGAAATCCGTAAGAACGGTGTAAGCAACCTTGTTATATCTATATCTAAAGTAGCAGTTACCACAGACCTTTCTATTGCAAAGGTATACCTTAGCGTATTCCCTTCAGAAAGGGGTGGCGAAATATTAAACGCTGTAAAAAGCAATGCGCCGCTTATAAAGCACGACCTTGCTCAGCGCGTAAGGCTACAGCTGCGTAAGGTGCCAAACCTGGTGTTTTATATAGATGACTCGCTAGACAGGATAGAAGTGCTTGATAAAGAGCTTAAGGGAGCTAATAACCCTATTGAGAACCCTGAACTATTAGTTCGACGCAAAAAAATGTAAACCAGCCCAAGCGTGTCATTTTCACTGTACATAGCAAAACGCTACACCATAACGCGTAGCAAAAGTTCTGCCGTAAACATTATTACAATGATTGCGGCACTGGGTATAGTGGTTAGTACCGCCGCGCTGTTTATTATCATGTCGGTATTTGGCGGGCTTAAAGAATATAGCCTTTCGTTTTCGGGCGAAACGGATCCTGACTTAAAGCTTACGCCCACTGTGGGCAAAACCATTACGGTAACCCCCACTCAGGAGGCAAAGCTAAAAGCCATACCGGGCATACTGGTGGCATCTAACGTAGCGGAAGAACGTGTGCTTTTTTACTTTGACGGTAAAGAGCAGGTGGCCTACTTAAAAGGGGTAGATACATTATACACCCGCGTATCGCCCATAAACGTCGCGAAGCGGATGCTCGCCGGGCACTCTCTAACCCCATACTCTGTTGATGTAGTGTTAGGTGCATGACTTTATACTAAGCTATCACTGGCATTGTTTAATGTAAACCACGCTTTTGAGGTATATGTGCCACGCGCCGGTAAAGGCACTATTGAGTCTGCCGAAGAAGGGTTTAATAAGCAACAGTTGTTTTTATCGGGGGTGTATTCGGTTAACGACGATGTAGACAGCAAGTACGTGTTTTGCAGCCTTGATTTGGCGCAGGATTTATTAGAATTTGCTAAAAACCAATACAGCAGCATAGAGTTTAAACTGAAACCGGGAGCCGATGAACAGGCGGTAAGGTCAGGGATTAAAGCGGTGTTTCCCGATACGGAGGTTAAAAACCGCGCCCAGCTAAACGATTCGCTTTACAAAATGCTGAATGCCGAAAACCTTGTGGTATATTTATTTTGCACCCTGGTAGTTATCCTTACCTTGTTTTGCCTTGCCGGTGCACTGATTATGCTTATACTGGATAAACAGGATAACCTGAAAACCCTTTATAACCTGGGTGCCGAAGTAAGCAGCCTGCGTAAGGTGTTTTTTATCCAGGGAATTTTTATTACCGCCATTGGTGCGTTTTTCGGTTTGGTGTTGGGAATAATCATTGTACTGCTGCAACAACAGTTTGACATGGTTATGATAACCCCCACACTGGCATATCCTACCGAGTTTGACGTTATGAGCATACTTACGGTACTCTCTACTATATTTGTGCTGGGTATAGTGGCATCGCGCATTGCGGCCTCACGTGTGCGGGCCTCCATTCTTGAAAATTAAGCGTGTAGCTTTTATGTATTGCAGAAATTTATATATTTGTATTCCACTCTTTTGTATATGATTGTTTTTGCCGCCCTTTAGGGTATTACTTTTCGGCTTATAATCCGTAGGTGCGTACAGCGCACGGTCAATCATTTATCTTTTTTAATCTTACGTTATATCATGAAACAATCAGGACAAAACCCAACTGCCCTGAAACGCTTTTTCGGTTTACTGAAACAATCGTTGCAGGGCGAAAACATAGATCTTACCACCGGCAGCATAAGGCGCGGTGTATTGCTGCTGGCCATACCCATGATGCTTGAAATGATGATGGAATCAGTATTTGCGCTGGTAGACCTTTATTTTGTAGGCCACCTGGAAAACAGCAGTTTTGCCGTGCAAACCGTAGGCTTAACCGAATCAGTACTCACCGTGATTTACTCCATAGCCATAGGTATGAGTATGGCGGCAACGGCACTCGTAGCCCGCCGTGTAGGCGAAAAAGACCCCGAAGCCGCATCTAGGGCAGGTATGCAGGCGGTGGTTGTGGCGGTTGTAGCCAACCTGTTTATAGC
>JAAXJD010000153.1:14464-15281 GCA_012270005.1 Flavobacterium sp.
CCCTTTCGTGTTATATTGCTGCGTAAGATTTTTTTTTGATTATGTCATATTTTTTACATTCGGCAGCATACGGCGCGCCTTTTACCCAACTGATGATGGGCAGCAGTTTTGTAATCATGCTGTTGTTTTTGCTAAACGGGGTGTTTCGTGGGGCGGGTAATGCTGCCATAGCCATGAAAAGCCTTTGGATAGCCAATATTTGTAATATACTATTATGCCCGCTGTTTATAAAAGGGCTTGGGCCAATTCCGGCATTTGGGCTTACGGGCGCTGCTATGGCAACAGCAATAGGGCGTTCGGCAGGGGTGATGTACCAACTCTATAACCTCTTTAACGGCAAAGGGGTGCTTACGGTAACGCTCGCGTATTTTAAAGTGCAGTGGGAGCAGGTATCGGCATTGGTAAGAGTAGCTGCGCCGGGCGTGTTACAGTTTGTAATAGCCAGTTGCAGTTGGATTTTCCTAGCCATACTCGTAGCCGATACCGGTGGCGATGAAGGCTCGGCGGGGTACCAGAGCGCACTGCGCATTATGATGTTTTTTATGCTACCGGCATGGGGACTTAGCGGTGCTGCCGCCACACTTGTTGGGCAGAACCTTGGAGCACAACAGATAGATCGTGCCGAACGCTCGGTTTGGGTCACGGCTAAGTTTAATGTAATTTATATGGCGCTAATTATGGGCATAACCCTGCTGGCTGCCGACCCTATGATGTGGTTTTTTACCAATAACCCACACGTGCACGATATTGCCGTAAAAGCCATACGCATACTAAGTGCCGGTTATGTGTTTTACGGTATGGGTATGGTGCTTATTAA
>JAAXJD010000056.1 GCA_012270005.1 Flavobacterium sp.
GCATATACTCATCCCCTATACGGGCTTGTTTTCGCGGATCATTTTCGGCAGCGGTAAGTTGGTTTATTTTATCTACCGTTTGTGCAGGCAGCTCATCAGTACCCGAAATCAGGCTGCCATACATCCATTTGCCCATACTCTGCCAGTCGGCCACGGTGCCCTCTACACCTTCCAGTTTAAAACGGTTACGGCTGAAAATTATATATGGTCGTACTTTACTCAAGGAAGGTGCTTCTTCTTCAGACCTCAACGCAGGTATGTTAGCCGCGCTAAAAGTGTATGTATTACCCTGCTGTTGCTTTTCCAGCTTTACATCGGCAAAATTATATTCTTTGTACCTAAAGCCAAGAGATGGTTCTACCGTAAACCTGCGTTCGGATTTTACCGTACTCAGAAAAACACCTTCAACCGGCGACCACTGGGGTAAAAACGCGGTATTAGACGACTCTGTTTCGCAATTGAAAACAATTGTAAAGGGGTAAGTAGCCGGCGTAAAATCAAGATATAGCATACGATTATCTGTAACCTCTGCATCTGAAGATACAGCCACATCACGAAACTCCTTTTTCTTAATTTTTTTTATCTGCTCACCATTTTTGTCATAAACAATGGCCTCAATACTGCGCACATTGGTACTTTTATCATAATACACAGACGCACCTATAAAGCCTAATCCGCGCTCATTAAAAACAGTAACTACACGATGTTCTTTAGACTTAAGGCTTGTAAGGGATGATACAGTGATTTCTTCTATGCTGTTGCTTAATACAGCGTTAGCGTTTTCTAATAATTCTGCGGGAATTGCAGCTGCGCTATAGTTTTCATCTTGTGCGGCAGCAGAAAAACACAATAACAGGGATAAAACAAGGGAAATTTTAAGTAACATAATCAATCAGTTGGTTGTGTCAAAATTAGTTTTTTTTAACAAACCAACAAGCAGTTACTCTTTATTTTTAGTATCTATGATTATAGTAACAGGGCCGTCGTTTAAAAGTTCCACTTTCATATCGGCGCCAAAACGGCCCGTTTGTACGGGCTTACCCAATTCTTTACTGATTTTCTGTACAAAAGCTTCGTATAACGGAATGGCAACGTGGGGCTTAGAGGCTTTAATATAGCTGGGGCGGTTGCCCTTTTTAGTTTGCGCATGTAGCGTAAATTGGCTTACCACAACTACATCACCATTTATTTCCTGAACCGACAGATTCATAACACCATCGACATCGCCAAAAATGCGCATACGCACGATCTTGGCAGCAAGCCAGTCGATATCTTCCTGGGTATCGGCATCTTCAATACCTACCAGCACTAAAAGGCCTGCATTAATATCGGCGGTTTTTGCACCTTCTATAGTTACCGATGCACGGCTTACACGTTGTATTACAGCTCGCATTTGGTTACTCTTCGTTGTCGTTATTTTTACCGTCGGCATAAATGTCGCTGCGGTAATGTTCCTCGTCGCCTTCCAGCATTTTAAGGTAATTTTGGTAACGGCTCCAGGCTATTTCGTCATTTTCCAGCGCTTCTTTAACCGCACAGTGCGGCTCTTCCTTGTGCAGGCAGTTATTAAACTTGCACTGGTCTTTAAGCGCAAAAAACTCCGGGAAATAGTCGCCCAGCTCGTCTTTCTCCATATCTACGATACCAAAACCACGAATACCCGGGGTATCTATAATTTTAGCGCCAAAATCAAGATCAAACATTTCGGCAAAAGTAGTAGTATGCTGCCCCTGGCTGTGCTGCTCGCTGATTTCTTTGGTTTTAAGATCAAGCCCGGGTTGCAGGGCATTTACCAGCGTGCTTTTACCCACACCAGAGTGACCGCTAAACATACTTACACAGTCTTTCATCTCGGCTTTTAACTCGTCTATCCCTTTGCTGCTTGCAGCAGAAACGCGCAGGCATTTATAGCCAATACGGTTATAAATAAACTGAATGTATAGTTGCTCATCGAGCATATCATCGTTAAACGTGTCTATTTTATTAAAAACCAAAACGGCCTCTACCCCATACGCTTCGGCAGTAACCAAAAAACGGTCTATAAAACTGGTGGTAGTGGGTGGGTTATTTATGGTAACAAGCAGGAAAAGCTTATCTATATTAGAGGCTATAATGTGCACCTGCTTACTGAGGTTGACCGATTTACGCACAATATAGTTTTTACGCTCGTGTATTGTATGGATAAGCCCGGTTACGGTATCGGCAGTTTCATCAAGGTCAAAATCTACCACGTCGCCTACTGCCACGGGATTAGTACTTTTAATGCCCTTAATACGGAATTTACCTTTAATACGGCATTCGTACACGTTGCCCTCTTCGGTTTTTACCGAATACCAGCTTCCCGTAGATTTATAAACCAGTCCTGTCATGGCGCAAAGATAGTAAAGCCTAAAAAAATAATCATCATTACAGCAAGTAAAGGTACTAAGGCGTTAGGATTGCAATAAGTATAATTACGCCAGCACAATAAACGTAATAATACTCTTACACAAACAAAACCAGTAGGTTATATTTGTTATGTTAACATTTTTTGATGGCCATTACAGGCGTAATCCGAAAAGCCTTTATTAAAAGAGTAGGAACAAAAAAAAAACCAAACCGTAATCATGGCAAACAACAATCATTATGTAGTGGTAAACGCTACCGGAGAATTACTGAACACAACTATTAACGGCGAATCTGCTACGGTAGATATTAACGGCTATTCTGCATGGATGCAGTTTCCTTCAACCGGAGAAACTATCAGCATTGATATAGAAATGAACGGCAGCTATGCAAACCAAAGCATTACTGTAAATGGAGGTGTAGACTCTTATACCATCATTCAGTTTTGCAATAACGGATGGATAAATATTTTCCCTTCATCTGCTAATAAACGGGTTAACATTTAACCTCTTAACGCTGGAAGCCCTATAAACTAAAGAGGGTCGCATTAATAATGCAACCCTCTTTTTTTAATGGAATGTCTCGTCCTGAAATAGCGATACACAAAAAAGTATCGTATGAATAATTACTC
>JAAXJD010000168.1 GCA_012270005.1 Flavobacterium sp.
ACTTTAGCAGGAATTGTACAAAAACAGGAAATTACCTATTTAATTTGGGTAGGTGATGTTTGTAACATTTTATTTAAAAATAAAAAAATAAATTTTAAAACAAAATCGCACACTTTGATCAACGATATGCTTGAAAGTAATGATGTAGTATCACCTGAAAGTATTGAAAAATACAAGCATATTGTTACTAGTTCTATTTCAGGTAAGAGAGAAATTATTACAACTGGTATCTATGCTATAGAAAACCATGATTATGATTCTTTCTTAATTTGTTCTGATGGTGTTTTAGAAACTATCGCTCCTAACGATTTTATAAACCTTAATATAGAAGCCTTAAACAGAATTTTATTGAATAAGTCAAAAGACAATTATTCTTATATATTTAGAATAGAGTGAAACAATTTACTACGTAGAATTATTACAATTTTGAATACTATTATATATATTTACAAAAGAATTTTAGCTCTGTGAAAAAAGCAGGTTTAAAGACGATTTAAAAATAGTGTAGAAAGTTCTTGGCACAGCCAAAACGAACTTCAGGAAAGATAGGAATGATGCGGGTTTAGATTTAAAAGTTCGAATCCCTCATCGCCCACCATAAAGGACAAAGAAGTTTTTTTACTCTTTGTCCTTTTTTTATGCTTATCTATTTCGCTGTTAATCAGGTAGATTAATTGCACTGCTTCGTTTATTCTTGTGGTTCGAAGTGCGTTATTTTCAAAATAGAGATTTTCAGGATAGATTGAACCAATTAAGTCCCTTGTTTCGGCAAGTTTACCCTGTTCATACAGCATTTTCAGGTTTAATAGCCGGTCTATGCCGTTTTTCAGCAGTTCCTCAATATCATCCGCTTCATTGTTCATGCTCGCCAGCCGAACCTCCAATTTGTTTATCATCCCGGCGTAGTCGGATTTCATTTCCCTGTAATCATCCGCATCAATTTTACGGGTTGCAAGCAAGTCCCTTGCATGGCTAAGCCTGCCTTCATAATCTTTCAATTGGGCAAGGATTTTTTTCTTTTCATCCTGCGCGCCTTTGGTTTGCTCGTTATAGGCTTCCACAATCAGCTCGACATACAACTCTTTAATTTCAGGGCTTGGCATATATTTATCCAGATCTTCTTTCAATATCTCATTCAACGGTTCGGCTCGCATCCTGTGTGTGCACCCACCGAAGCAATGATAATACAAATAATAACGGCTACGCCCCTTAGATTTGCTCCCGGTAAGCATTTTAAAGCACACAGGGCAACGCAAGAAGCCCCTTAAGGGTAAATCTAGGTTAATCTCTGCTTTTGGCCTGTAGTTCGAACTCCTGCTGCGACCATCAAGTACATCCTGTACGTTGTAAAACAGTTCTTCTGATATCAGGGCTTCATGTTGTCCGTTGACAAGCTGGCTTTCTTCGTCCTTATATTTCGGAACGAATATTTTTCCACAATAAAGCGGATTACGCACCGCCAGCCAAAATGCATTCTTGCCCACTGATAAGCCTTTCTTGCGAGCCATACGTAAAACATCTTCGGTATTGAAGACTCCCCGTGCTATCTCTTCAAAAGCCCATTTCATAATCTCTGCCTGTGGTTCTTTGAGTGCAATGTACTTCCTGCCATCTTCTTTTGACCTGTTCGCATAGCCAACGGGAGCCTGGCTTACATACCTGCCCTCTTTCATAGCCCTGCGCATACCATAAAATACGTTTAACGCCCTGCGGTCGTTTTCCACTTCAGGCGCTGCAAGGTAAAAGGCAAGCATCATTTTGTTTTCGGGTATTGAAAGGTCAAGAGGTTGTTCTATAGCCTGCGGCTCTACACCAACTTTACGAAGCGTACTTATCATTTGATAAGCATCCCCGGCATTGCGGCTAAACCTGTCCCATTTGGTAAAGAGTACCAAATCCGTTTTGTTCTTTTGTTTTTTCAACAGCACCAACAGCTTTTTCCATGCAGGCCTGTTAAACGATTTTGCGGAATGGTCTTCATATATTACTTCACGTATGGTAATATCATTAATCATGCAGTACTTGCGTAAAACCTCTTCCTGGTTGCGTTGCGAATATCCCTTATCTGCCTGTTCATCGGTACTTACCCTGATATACAGGTCTGCTATCTTACTTACCCTCATTGTCAATTGGCTTTATTCGTTTAGTGTTTAAATAAGTGGCAACCGTTCTATTTGCCAGCCTCCTCAAAAAATCTAATATCTCCCCGGCTTGCTCCAAAGTTACATCTAAACCTTGGGATTTCAGCATGTTCCATGCTTTTTCGGGAGAAATCCTTCCTCCTGTAGTTCTTTTCTCATGTTCCATCGTTCACCTCCGTTCTCATTAATGAAAAAAGACCGTTTCCGGTCTTAAAAATCGTCTGACTTACAAAGTTAACCCCTAATTTTGAAAGGATCCTAATCGAAATTCAGCGGGGATCACTACCTTTATTTATCACGTTATAAAACAATTATGCAGGCAGATACATTATCCATAAAAAGGGTTTTCATCGATTTACTTTCGATAAAGGAACAAGTAAAGGATTATTTTATCCATGACCCTGCATACTCAACGTTGGTAAAGTTTATGTGTGCCAAAGACTACTATAATGATGAAAATATAGAAATCCCATCGCTGACACAGGTTTCAAATGAAACGGGTTTAGCTTCTTATAAGATCAGAAAACAATTAACAGAAATACACGAAGCACTGTTTAATTATGAAACCAAATACCCACTGAAGTTCCCAAAAGTTGAATATGTTTTCTATTTGAAGAGTTATAAGGTCAATGCCACATTTACTACCCACTTCCTTCATCAACTGCCGCGGATAGGCGAAAATATCATCATCCCCTTTTTAAAAGGCAAACTTAATAACGAATACTTTTTTGTAGAAAACATCAACCATTACTTTGAAGGCACCACCCAACGCGTCGAAATCTATATCAAAGACGGAACATATAACCTTTACTGGAATCTCAAAAAACATGAGGCGCTTGAGACCGGTGAAATA
>JAAXJD010000001.1 GCA_012270005.1 Flavobacterium sp.
GCGTCTTTAACCTCCAGGGTAGCATAGCCGGCGTTTACAACACCGTAGTGTATCCTGAACTTAAAATATTCTCCCGATTTAAAGGACTCCTGGGGGACTGCCGTTCCCCAAACTGCAAGCATTAGTAGAACCAGTAATCTTTTCATAGCGTTTTGTTTTGGTGTTTGGGTATAAGAATGCAATATCTATTCCAAAAATAAGAAAACAAAAAAACCCAGTCAAAAGTATGACCGGGTTTTTATGCTATTAACCAACCAAAAACTATAAATTATGAAAATTTACCTGCAAAAAGAATTATTTATTTACCACTTTCTCTTTGCGAGTGCAAAAGTAGTGCATCTTCTTGAAAAATTCTCTCTAAAAAATCAACTTTAACACAAATTTGTCAAAGTAGAGCCGTTTTTGGGATGGTTTGTTAAAGATAATTAAATTTTAGCCAATTTTTATAGCGTTCCACGTAATGCCTGCTCACGTTCTATGCTCTCAAACAGCGCTTTAAAGTTTCCGGCGCCAAATCCACGGGCTCCCATACGCTGTATGATTTCGTAGAAAAGTGTAGGCCTGTCCTCAACCGGTTTGGTGAATATTTGCAACAGGTAGCCTTCTTCATCAGCATCTACCATTATGCCCAGTTTCTGGATTTCAAGGATGTCTTCTTTAAAGGCATCCCTGTGAACCCCAAGACGCTCAGGAACAGCATCATAATACGCCTGTGGTGGCTGGCTTAAGAATTCTACACCACGTGATTTAAGGTCAGCTACGGTTTTAATAATGTCATCTGTAGCAATGGCTATGTGCTGTACGCCCGGGCCACCGTAAAAATCAAGATATTCCTCAATCTGAGATTTCTTTTTGCCTTCTGCCGGCTCGTTGATAGGGAACTTAATACGGCCGTTGCCGTTACTCATTACCTTACTCATAAGGGCCGAGTATTCGGTTGTAATTTGCTTATCATCAAACGATAAGAAGTTTACAAAGCCCATAACGTCTTCGTACCATTTTACCCATTTGTTCATTTCGTTCCAGCCCACGTTGCCCACCATGTGGTCTACGTACTTAAGTCCGGTAGGGGCAGGGTTATAGTCGCTTTTCCATTCTTTATATCCCGGCAGGAACGTACCGTTGTAGTTTTTGCGCTCTACAAACATGTGTACGGTTTCGCCATAGGTGTAAATACCGGCACGTACCACTTCGCCAAACTCGTCCGTTTCTACCGTTGGCTCCATGTATACCCTGGCGCCACGCTTGGTGGTTTCCTCAAATGATTTACGGGCATCTTCTACCCAAAGTGCTACCACTTTAACGCCGTCGCCATGCTTTACAATATGCTCATTAAGAGGGCTTTCTGCGGTAAGCGGCGTAGTAAATACAAAGCGTATTTTATCTTGCTTAACTACATAACTTGCCCTGTCGCGCAGGCCTGTTTCAAGCCCGGCGTATGCCACCGACTGAAAGCCGAAAGCGGTTTTATAGTAATGGGCGGCCTGCTTGGCGTTACCCACAATAAATTCTACGTAATCAGTACCCAGTAGCGGAAGAAAATCCTGGGCGCCTTCAAAAATCTTTTCAAGGCCGTATTCTACACTTTTTATTTCGTTTGCCATATTTTATTATTTTCTTAACTGACACACTGTCAGCGACATGTTGTTTCTAATTCGTTTTGTAACGGCTTTTTAGAATAAGCAACTGTTACTCTACCCAGCTCTTATAATACTGTCCATCGTCCAGCCCCATAGCTTCCTCGGTAACCATAAGCGGACGGAAGGTATCTACCATAACCGCAAGCTCTTCGGTAACCGTTTTGCCTATGCTGCGTTCCATAGCCCCGGGTGCAGGTCCGTGCGGTATACCCTTAGGATGCAGGGTAATATGACCCTGCTCTATGTTGTTGCGGCTCATAAAATCACCATCTACGTAGTAAAGTACCTCGTCGCTGTCTATGTTACTGTGGTTGTACGGTGCCGGTATGGCTTTAGGGTGGTAATCGTACAGCCTTGGGCAGAACGAACACACTACAAACGTGCTGGTTTCAAAGGTTTGGTGTACCGGAGGCGGTTGGTGTACACGCCCGGTAATGGGCTCAAAGTTATGAATACTAAACCCATACGGGAAGTTGTACCCATCCCAGCCTATAACGTCAAACGGATGCGTGGCATATACCACTTCGTGCATCATGCCTTCCTTTTTAATCTTAACAATAAAGTCGCCTTTTTCGTCGTGTGTTTCAAGGGTTACAGGCAGTTTAAAATCGCGCTCGCAGAACGGCGAATGCTCCAGCAGCTGGCCGCTTGCGTTTTTGTAACGCTTTGGCGTATAGATAGGTGCGGTAGACTCTACGTAAAAAATGCGGTTGTCTGCAGTGTCAAAATCAATCTGGTAAATCATGCCGCGCGGTATTACAAGGTAGTCGCCGTACTCAAACGGAATGTTGCCCATAAGCGTGCGCAGCGTGCCTGTACCACGGTGTATGAAAAGCATCTCGTCGGCATCAGCGTTTTTGTAGAAGTAGCTGCGAAGCGCTTCCTGCGGGGCAGCAAGCCCTATAATACAGTCGCTGTTAACCAGCATGGCCTTGCGGCTGTCCAGGAAATCAGCTTCCGGTTTTAGTTCAAAGCCTTTGAATAAGAGCGACTTAATGTTTTTGTCTATGGCAATTTTAGGTGCTACAGAATACGATTTCAGTATCTCCTTAACCTGGGTAGGACGGTGCACATGGTACAGCAAAGCTGAATGCCCGTGGAAGCCCTCGGTACCGAAAAGCTGCTCGTAGTAGAGTCCGCCCTCAGGCTTTTCAAACTGTACGTGGCGCTTCTGCGGAATGTTACCTAATTTATGGTATATTGGCATAATCGGCTTAAAATTAGTGAATTAAATGAAACAATGATTTTGATTTTGGGGTCAAAATCATTCCGGGTTCCTTTTAATAAGGAACTTAAGGTGCGGTAGTAAGCCCTGCCATTGCGGTTTCATATAACAAATTTCGTTAAA
>JAAXJD010000150.1:0-55378 GCA_012270005.1 Flavobacterium sp.
GCTAAATTTTCGGCGTGTTTGTTTATTTATGATCGTGCCACGTCCACACGTTGCTGCTCCCCGCCCGATAGTGCGGTAGGTTTATGATCTATCCTGTGGCTAAGGCCCAGGTATTCCAGCAGTTTTTTTGCTTCGGTTTCGGTTTCAGCCTTTGGTTTTCCGGCTATGTAAGCGGGTATGCACACGTTTTCCAGCGCGGTAAACTCGGGTAACAGCTGGTGAAACTGAAATATAAATCCCAGTTGCTGGTTGCGGAATTTAGAGAGCGCCTTGTCTTTTAGCAATAATACATCCTGCCCGTTTATGATTAATGACGAACCGTTTTCGGTATCGGGCTTGTCTAGCGTGCCCAGTATTTGCAGCAGGGTAGTTTTACCGGCGCCCGATGCTCCTACTATAGACACTATTTCGCCTTTGTCTATGCTAAGGTTTACACCCTTTAGCACGTGCAGTTCATCATAATATTTGTGGATGTTTATAGCTTCAATCATGGTTTTTTAATGCTCAGAATTATCACCGGTTTGTATCGGCAGTGTGCCACACAAAGTAACAAACTATTTATGGCAAAATAAACCCTTTTGGCACAATATTTCGTATATAGAAATATATCAATGCATAGCCGGAAATACTGTCGGTATGTTTTTTTAGGTATAACTTTACGCAAACAAGCATTATGAAAAAAGCCGCGCTTATATTACTGGCATTTGTAGGCATTTCCTGCCAGGGGAGCAGCAATCCCATGGCTGCGTTTAAGCCACAAAAACAAAAAGATAATCAATTAGCAAAAGAAGGAGACAAAACAATGGATGACAAGAAAACAGAAACTGCCATTTTTGCAGGAGGCTGCTTTTGGTGTACTGAAGCATTTTTTACAGAACTTAAGGGAGTAGAAAAAGTAGTTTCGGGGTATATAGGCGGTACGGTGCCAAATCCTACCTACCGGGAGGTGTGCAATGGTACCACAGGCCATGCCGAGGCCATACAAATAACTTACGACCCTAACCTTATAGCGTATGAAGACTTACTGGAAGTGTTTTTTGCCACGCACGACCCTACAACGCTTAACCGCCAGGGGAATGATGTAGGCACACAGTACCGCAGCGAAATTTTTTATACTACCGATGCCCAGAAAGCCTCAGCAGAAAATTTTATAAAACTGCTTACAGACCAGGACATCTTCGGGAAAAAGATTGTTACAAAAATTTCTAAGGCCAGTACTTTTTACCCGGCTGAAGATTACCACCAGGATTATTACGCGCAAAACCCCAATCAGCCGTATTGCATGATGGTGATTGCGCCAAAAATGGATAAGCTGAAAAAGAATTATGCCAGTAAGCTGAAAAAGAAATCCTAAGTACTTTTTTGTGCAGGTTATATATAGAAGCCACCCCTAAACCGGGTGGTTTTTTTTATGCAGGTTATTTGTTAGGTCCTTTAGGAAGCAGGAAGCCCAGCCCCATGCCGCGCAGCATCTTTTTTTCGAATGCCCAAAAAAATGAAAACTGACCTGATATAAAACCAAAAAACATAAGCAGTACCTGATACGCAGGGAAAATAAGTATAATGTACAGTAGGTAGTAGGCCCACAAAGGGAAATCGGTTTTAGTAATACCAAGCCATGCCAGTATGGGTTTAGAGATATAAGCCGATGTAGAACCGGTTATTGCAAATACTATAAAAATAATTACCAGCTGGTAGTTGTGCTTAAGGCCCCAACGTTGTTTAAACTTTTCCATCCTGATTGGCTAACAAGGCAAATATACCGTAATTAATCTCTCGGCACAAGCCCGCCGAGCCTTTGGTTATTGGTGATTTGAAAATAAGACAGGTAATTAAACAACAGGTAATTTACTTCGTAACCGTAGTTAATGCTTGCCGAGTAATCTATCGGCATTTGATACATATCTGCGTAGCGCGCCTGGCGTGCCCTGATGTTCCATTCTATAGTCCACTGTATGTTACGCGACCTCAAGTAGCTTTCTCCATAATAGCCCCTTGGTTTCGCCCGGCTGTATAGCCATGTATTAAACCCCGGGTCTATGATTATAACTTCATACTCCAGAGAGTCATTTGCAATGCGTACGGTGTCGTTTTTAGTTTTACCCTCTGTGCGCTCTGTAACGGGTTTGGCAGCGGCTACACTGCTATTTACATTGGCGTCTTTACCTGATTTACATGCCGCAAGGAACAACAACGATGCTATGAGGGAGCAGGCGGTTAAAAAAACTTTCATGGTACGATTACTTTCGTTAAAGGTAAAAAAATAAAAGGTACCATAATGTTAACATCGTGGTACCTTTTATGGTCTGTTGCTGTATAGCAGTATATTTTGCTATTATGCAGTAGCCGATTTAATTTCAGATGCAGCTTTGTCAGCAATCTGGTTGCTTTTGCTTACAATTTCGTCAATTTTTTTGTGTGCATCTTCTTTGGTATCGTTATACCTGTTTTTTAGTTTTTTACCAAAGTCTGTTGCTTTGTCTGTAATGCCATCCAGGTAGCCTTTTCTTTTTAGGATGATTGCTGTTACTGCCAGGGCTGCAACTCCCGCTGCTACGCCAAGTATTACTTTTTTGTTACTCATGATTTTTGATTTTATAGTGTTACTCTTAGGTTCTACATCACTGTATCGGTTAGGGCTTGTACCTGCATGGTCTGCCTGGTGTGCAATATTTCTCGGGGTGTTTCTTGGGTGTTGATGATGTGCTTTCATAGCGTTGCTTTTTTATGGTTATTAAAATAGTTTCCTGATTTCTATACCCTAAAATTACCCATTGTAAACCGGGATTTGTGTTAGTAATGTCTTAAAAATGCCTGTCTGTCTCGAAGTTTAACTTTTTGTTAGTGAATGTATTGCGAAACCTAAAACTGTTGTTAAATAATCAATGCGCTTATTAAAAGGCATAAAAAAAACGGCACCTAACAAAAGGTGCCGTTATACTGTATTTGGGGTCTTAAACTGATGTATTATACAAATAGCGGATGATCTTCTTCGTCGTAAAGTTCTTCCATTTCTTCGTCCAACTCATCTTCGCTAAAAAAACCGAAGATTTTCACCAGCCCAAAACCTGCAACGGCTGCAAGGAAAAATTTAAGCAGTTTCATATCGTTTACGTTGTTTGGGTTAATGATAGCTTTCATGATTAATGATTTTTATGAGGTTATTGCTAATTTTCTGACGTAAAATTACTATAAGACTTCGCAATAAACCGCATGTATTAATAAAATTTTAATAACGAAAACGCAAATTTGTAATGAAATCCTTTTTTGATGTAACAAAACTAATTTGGGTTACTATGCAGGCATATTTTGTTAACTTTTGTTTCACATTTGTTACTGTTTTGTAGTATGCATAGTATAAAAAAAGCCACCCGTGTAGCGGATGGCGTAGCTTTCATTACAGATAGGTTACTATAAAATCATAAGATTTTTAGCGGGGTTATCTGAATAGATAATCTTCTCTGATGCTGTTTTTATAACGTCCATAATTCCTGCAATTTCCGAGGGTTTTACAGCATAGCCTACTGCACCCAGTTTTTTTGCCTTTTCCATGTCAGTAGGGTTTTTACTGGTAGAAAAAACCACCACCGGTACTGATTTAAGCCTTTCTTTTTTCTTTAAGGATCTCAGCATAAAAAAACCATCTTTAACAGGCATATTTATGTCCAGGAAAATAAGGTCGGGCTGCATTATAAATTCACATTCTAAAAACGACAAAGCCTCTTCGGCACCATCAAAGTCATTGTAAATAATTTCAGGGTAAACGCGCTGAAGTATTTCTCTGAACACCATGCGATCATCTTCATCGTCGTCTACAAAAACGATGTTCTTAAAGTTGCACATTTCCGCCATTGTTTTAAAATTTCGCTAAACAAATTTAAGATTATTTTTAGACTTAAAAATGATCTATGTTACCTTTTAGCATTCTGACTTCCTTAATGTATGCTTAAATATTTACGTATTTTAAGATAAAACTTACATTTTATTGTGTTAAATATTCTTTGTGATTGCAGAGCATCACAAAACCTATATATATTTGTTAAAAAAATACTATGAAAGCTTTTAGCTTCCTTTACACTTGTTTAATTTTTACCGGTGCTGTGGCACAGCAACGTTCATTAAATGATTCTGATTACAAAACCCACGAAATAGCACAGGCAGAAAGCAAGGTACATGCACGTTTAGCTTCGTTTGTTGCTAATGCTAACACAGGTAATTATGATGTGGGGCATCAAACACTGGAGTTTAACTTAGACCCTGCAAGCACCTCTATAAGCGGGAAGGTAACCAGTGTTATCACTGCAAAATCAGCAATGACTACAGTTGTTTTTGATATGTCTGACCAGCTTATTGCTACTAACGTAACGGTTCAGGGGATAACAGCTTCATTTACACAACCCGGCACGGGCGAACTGGTTATAACCCTGCCTAATGCGCTTACACAGGGTCAGCAGGTTACAGTAGCGGTAACTTATAACGGTACGCCAGACCAAAGTAACGACTATTTTACCACTACAACCCACAACAACGTACCCGTATTATGGACGCTTAGTGAACCATACGGCGCTATGGAATGGTGGCCATGCAAACAAGACCTTAACGATAAAATAGAAGGGCTGGATGTATACATAACCGCGCCCAAACAGTACACCGCAGTAAGTAACGGCATGCAGGCAGACGCGGTGGTAAACGGTAATTTTAAAACCACACATTTTACCCACAATTACCCTATACCTGCGTACCTGGTAGCTATTGCAGTTACTAATTACAATGTGTATACTCAGGATTATACTGGTACGCAAAATAATTTCCCTATAGTAAATTACCTGTATCCGGAAACGCAAAGCACGAATCAGCCTTATTTAGCACAAACGCCACAGATTATGCGTTTTTACGAAGAAACGTTTGAAGCGTATCCGTTCAGGAACGAAAAGTACGGCCATGCACAATGGAACTGGGGTGGGGGTATGGAGCACACCACCGTATCGTTTATGGTTGGGTTTGACAGGGAATTGGTAGCCCACGAGCTTGCCCACCAGTGGTTTGGCGATAAAATTACCTGTGGTTCGTGGCAGGATATATGGCTTAACGAAGGTTTTGCTACCTACCTTAGCGGCTTAGTAGTGGAAGACCAGGATGGTGCTGACTCGTTTGATGTATGGAAGCAATACAGGATAATGAGTATTACTTCTTCGGCGGGAGGATCGGTTTATTTAACACCGTCTGATACCACGAGCAGCGACAGGATTTTTAGTGACAGGCTTAGCTACAACAAAGGTGCCATGGTATTACACATGTTGCGCTTTAAAATGGGGAATACGGCTTTTTACCAGGCGGTTAAAAATTACCTTGCCGATAGCAGGCTTGCGTACGGGTATGCCCGCACACCTGATTTGCAACAACATTTAGAGCAGGCTTACGGCAGTAGCCTTCAGGAGTTTTTTAACGACTGGGTTTATAATCAGGGGTACCCTACCTATACGGTTACAGTAAGCCCGGCAGGCGTGGGGTTTGTTACGGTAAAACTATCACAAACACAGTCGCACCCCTCTGTAAGCTTCTTTGAAATGCCTGTGCCAATAACCCTTACAGGAGCTAACGGCCAGCAACTGGATGTAGTACTTGATAATAACGTTAACAACCAAACATTTACGGTTCCGGTAGGCTTTAGTGTTACTGCGGCATACATAAACCTGCATTACGACATTATAACGGGTACTAACCAAACCATACTTAGTACAACTCCGCAGCCAAAAGAGCTAACGGTAGCGGCTTATCCTAACCCTGCCGGCGATGTGCTTAACGTGCAGGTGCCACAGGATGCTGAGATAACACGGGCTGAGGTGTACAATATGCTTGGGCAGCGTGTGCTTACATCTACATCGGGTGCGGCGTATAATGTGTCTTCACTGGCTTCCGGAGCTTATTTGCTTAAGTTAGAAACTACGCAGGGCAATACACAACTACGGTTTTTAAAACAGTAATACATACAACAAAGGGCAGCATAACAGCTGCCCTTTTTGTTATAATTTAAAATGCGGATTGTATATAAGCCCTATGATATTTCCCCACGGGTCTTTTACAGATGCTACAGCAATATCTCCGCCCACGCCGTGAGGTGCCTCGTGTTCGGCAGCACCTAAATCCAGCATACGGTAGTATTCGCTTTCTATGTTTTCTACGCCCCAGTAAGAAATAACGTTATCACCGTTAACAGCCTCATCGGGCATAAGCCCTAACTCGTACCCCGCAATATTAAAACCTACGTAAAAAGGCTCATCAAAGTACGGTTCGGTTTCAAAGGCTTCGGTGTACCACTTTTTTGCTGCGGTTAAGTCGCTTACTTTATAGCCTACCGTACGCAGGCCCAGGATTTTTGTGCTCATAGGTTTGTGATTGACGTTGTTATGCACAAATATACCCTTTTAATAGTGTCAAAACACAGCCATTACGTTTTGTACCCCAAAACATTTATTATATTTGTGCCTTTGTAAAAATAAAACAAACGCTATTTTATGAAATTACTGGAAGGAAAAACGGCTATCATTACCGGCGCAAGCCGTGGTATAGGCCGTGGTATAGCAGAAGCATTTGCAAAACAGGGGGCTAACGTGGCTTTTACCTACAGCGCATCTGTAGAGGCGGCACAGGCTCTTGAAACCGAACTTGCTGCTTACGGCATTAAAGCAAAAGGTTACCAAAGCGATGCAGCCGATTTTAACCAGGCACAACAACTTGTAGACGATGTGGTTGCCGAATTTGGCACCGTAGACATACTTATTAATAACGCAGGTATTACTAAAGATAACCTGCTTATGCGTATCTCAGAAGCAGATTTTGACAAAGTAATTGAGGTAAACCTTAAGTCGGTTTTCAACATGACTAAGGCGGTACAACGCCCTATGCTTAAACAGCGCAAAGGCTCTATCATTAACATGAGTTCTGTGGTAGGTGTACAGGGTAATGCAGGCCAAAGTAACTATGCCGCTTCTAAGGCAGGTATGCTGGGCTTTACTAAGTCTATAGCGCTTGAGCTTGGTTCGCGCAACATTCGTTGCAATGCTATTGCGCCGGGCTTCATTCAAACCGAAATGACCGCCAAGCTGGACGAAAGCGTGGTAAAAGGCTGGGCAGATGCTATTCCGCTTAAGCGCGGAGGTACCCCTGAAGATGTAGCAAACGCTTGTATTTTCCTTGCCAGCGATATGTCTGCGTACATAACAGGGCAAACGCTTAACGTAGATGGCGGTATGATTACTGCATAAACAATAAATTTTTTAAATAAGCGATATTACTAAATGACTGCAACAACGGTATTACTACTTATTGTGGCTGCGCTGGCAGCATTTGGCTTATCGTTTTATCAATATCTTTTCAGGGCTAAAAAGAAAGGCACTACGCTTTTCTTTTTGGCTTTTTTGCGTTTTGTTACCTTGTTTGCGGTATTTGTACTGCTTATAAATCCCGTAGTGAGCAATAAAGACTTGCAAGTTGCCAAGACTCCGCTACCGGTACTGCTGGATAATTCACAGTCTATAAAGGAACTGGGGCAAGACAGCCTGGCTAAGCTTTTGGCAGAAAAAATATCAGGTAACAAACAGCTGAAAGACAAGTACGACGTACAGTTGTACACATTTGATGATGCTTTTGAAACGGGTAAAGTACCTGATTTTAAAGGGAAGCAAACCCGTATAGACCAGGCAGCGCAAAACCTGCAGCAGCTGTATCGTAATGCCACGTATCCTGTAGTTATGCTTACCGATGGTAACCAAACGGTGGGTAACGACTATATTTACAGCTTTAAAGAAAACACAGTTGTTTACCCCGTAGTGCTTGGCGACACCACTACATTTACAGATTTAAGGGTAGGGCAGGTAAACGTAAATAAATACGCCTTCCTGAAGAATAAATTTCCGATTGAGGTATTCTTGCAATACAGTGGAAACAAAGCTGTAAATGCTTCTTTTAGCATTATGCAGGGTAATACCACCCTGAGTAAGCAAACGGTTAGCTTTTCGCCGGATAAAAAGGCACAGGTAGTAAACGTGTTGCTTAACGCAGATAAAGTGGGTGTGCAAACGTATAGAGCCGTTATAACATCTGCTGAGCCTGAAAAAAACAAATATAACAACGTAAAAAACTTTGCGGTAGAGGTTATAGACCAGCGTAGCGAAATTGCACTGGTTTCATCGGTTAATCACCCGGACCTCGGAGCCATTAAGCGTGGTATTGAAACCAATAAACAACGCAGGGTTACCATACTTAAGCCATCTGAAATTAAGTCGCTTGCAGATTACAACCTGCTTGTTTTATACCAGCCGGATGCTTCCTTCAGGCAACTGCTGGAGCAAAATAAAAGTGCCGGGCTTAACACGTTTACCATTACCGGGAACAGTACCGACTATAACTTGCTTAACCAGTACCAAAACCTGGTTAGTTTCAGGATGAGCGGTCAGCGTGAAGATTATCTTGCAGATTATAACAACCAGTTTAGCCTGTTCTCCCAGGAAGATATTGGGTTTGCCAATTTTCCGCCGCTACAGCAACCATTTGGCACCATAACCGCTAAGGAAGGCGTTTCTGTGCTATTGTCATCGCGCATACGTAACGTAGCTACCGGAAGCCCGCTTATGGTATTTAGTGAAGAAGGGGCTAAACGTTCGGCAATGCTTTTTGGCGAAAACATTTGGAAATGGCGTGTAGACTATCATGTAAACAACAAAACAGTTGAAGGTTTTGATATTTTCCTGGACAAAACCGTGCAGTTCCTTACTACCAATGCAAAGCGCAAATCGCTGGTGGTTAATCATGAAAGTTTTTATAACAGTGGAGAACCCATAACCATTTCGGCAGAGTATTTTAATAAAAACTATGAGTTTGAGGAAAATGCGCGCCTTACGCTTTCTCTAAAGAATAAAAAAACGGGTGCCTCTAAAAATTATGATTTCCTTAAAGGAAATAAAGAGTACAAGGTAAACCTCGATGGATTAGGTGCAGGCCAATATACATTTACGGTAAAAGAGGCTACGTCTAACACCAGCTATTCCGGGAAGTTTGAAGTGCTTGATTTTGAGATAGAAAAACAGTTTGTAAATCCTGATCTTGCACGCTTAAAACAACTTGCCCAAAATACAAACGGAACGGCGTATTACCCGGCTAACGTAGAAGATCTTATAAAGGCCCTTGCTGAAAACGACAGCTACAAGCCTACCCAAAAAGAAGTTATTAAAAAATCACCACTAATAGAGTGGGTATGGATTTTAGTGATTATGGCGGTAGCGCTGGCAACAGAATGGTTTACGCGCAAGTATAACGGGTTGCTATAGCTTACCTGCTATTTAGCTTTTAGTGCGCTTTGCGGGAAATGTAATTCTACCATTATTAATGTAATACTAATTATCAGGAAAGCCTTTTCAATATTGCTTAAATTTGAGATACAACTTAAGTAATAATGTTATGAAAAAGCTATTTACCTTTTTATTTATCGGCCTTACGGCTGTTACAATATCGTCATGCCGTAGCACCCACGCCAGTACAGATAACGAGTTTCTTACCCAGGGTAATTGGGAACTGGAAACTATTAATGGTAAGCCCGCTACCGATGCCGGTTTTGCTAATGGTGTACCCACAGCTAATTTTTCTATCGATTTAAAAATAACGGGTAAAAACGGCTGTAATTCTTACGGAGGAGTGTATAACCTTAATACAGAAGGAGGTATAAACATTAGTAAAGTGTATGCTACCCGTATGTTTTGCCCGGGCGATGGAGAAAAACAGTATATGGATGCCCTTAATGCTGTAAATCAGGCTAAGATAAACAAAGACAAGCTAACCCTGCTTACCGATGTAAAAGAAGTGCTTGTATTTAAGCACATAACAGAGTAATTGTTTACTACAATAAATAAAGGAGCCGGCTGAAAAGCCGGCTTTTTGCTTACGGGTACGTTTTACCCTAAACTCTTAAATCCTGAGACCGTAGGCATTTCTCCCGGCTCCCTAAAGTTTTTGTATTTGTTTTTATGTAGAATAGTGGATGCGTAAACCTGTACTACCAGGTTTGTACAATGTTGCTTCCGTCACGGGCCGGAGTTACCTTTTTGTTTACAAGGTGACTGTCATGGTCAGGATGACGGTGGTCGCTGTGCATTACCATTTTAGGGAATGAGGCGAGTTCTGCGGGGTTAACAATTGCTGGGTCATCATAGGGTAAATCAAAATTACCGGATGTATGGCTCATTCTTTGAGTACCGCCCAATTCGTCCTGATTTGAACGGAAGGTAGTTGTTGTTGCCATAATAAATTGTTGTTTTATATGTTAAAGGTACAACATTTTATTAAATCGGCAACACTTGGTGTTAAAAAATGTTTAATTACTAAAACGATATAAATTTTATATTTATAACAATCACTCGTTTTCGCCAAGAATCATAGCTAATCCACAGGATTTACGAGTACTTGCACCTGATCTTTCATGCGTTCAATCAGCAGGTTCATCATCCGTTTATTGAGGTTGGATGAGTTTAGTATGTACTCCTTGTACTCGTTTAAGGTAAACTGCCCTATGATCATGCCTTTTAAAGCATTACGGAATTTAATGTCCTTGTGTATGGCGTTTTCTATGTAGGTAAGTTTTTTATCTGTAGTAAGGGCAAAAAACTGTCCTTTCTGTTTTGTGGCGTAGTTAATGAAAGCCTCAATAAAAAGCTCGTTTTGCATTTTCAGTACCGGACGCAGCGTGCCGTTCTGAAAACGTTCTTCGGCAGTTGCCTGTGGGTGTATAGTGGCTCCCGTTATTTGGGGCCTAAGGGATAGCAGGCCTTCGTCTCTTGTAGTCATAACTTGGTTTTGATTTAAAATTAAAGCCTTAAAAAAATACCCTAAGCTTAATATAGCTTAGGGTACTTGTTAGGCATTGCTTCGTGCATAATGCCGTATATTTTTTCATAAATGTCTTCTACCGAAGGTTTGCTAAAATAGTCACCATCTGTAGCATAGGCAGGGCGGTGTGGTTTTGCCGCCAGTGTTTCGGGCCTGCTATCCAGGTATTTGTAACCATCCTGCACCTCTACAATTTGTTGCAGTATATATGCCGATGCACCTCCCGGTACATCCTCATCTATAACCAGCAGCCTGTTTGTTTTGGCCACACTCTTTACAAGGTCGTGGTTAAGGTCAAAAGGTAGTAATGATTGCACGTCTATAACCTCGGCATCTATGCCTACTTCCAGTAATTCTTTAGCGGCCTGTTCTACAAGGCGCAGGGTAGAACCGTACGATACCAGTGTAATGTCTGTACCTTCTTTTATTGTTTCTACAACACCCAGTGGCGTTTTAAACTCGCCCAGGTTAACCGGCATTTTTTCTTTAAGGCGGTAGCCGTTAAGGCATTCTACAACCAGCGCAGGCTCATCGCACTCCATAAGGGTGTTATAAAAACCAGCTGCTTTAGTCATATTCCTTGGTACAAGTACATTAATACCCCTTAGCGCATTTATAATCATGCCCATAGGTGAGCCCGAATGCCATATACCCTCCAGCCTGTGGCCGCGGGTGCGTATTATAAGCGGGGCTTTTTGCCTGCCCGCCGTGCGGTAGTGCAGTGTAGCAAGGTCATCGCTCATTATTTGCAGCGCATATAGCAGGTAGTCAAGATACTGTATTTCGGCAATGGGGCGTAATCCCCTCATAGCCATACCGATACCCTGTCCTAAAATTGTAGCCTCACGAATACCGGCATCGCTTACGCGAATTTCGCCGTATTTTTCCTGCATCCCTTCAAGCCCTTGGTTTACGTCGCCAATGTTACCCACGTCTTCACCAAAAACCACTACTTCAGGGTATTTGGCAAAAAGCGCGTCAAAATTGTTACGCATAATCATACGGCCGTCGGCATTTTCAGGATTATCTCCATACTCAGGTGCTACCTCCTGCGCATTTAGTACATTCTGAGCTGATTCAGAGTGCAGGTGGCTGCTGTATTTTGGCTGTATTTCGGCAAAGTAATTGTTAATCCAACTTGCCAAAAGGGCTTTACCCGGCTCGTTTATTACCATCCTAAGTACTTTACGGGCAGCAACAATCAGGTCTTTGCGTTGTACTTCTTTAATAGATGCAAGTTCATTAATGTACTTGTCTATAAATATTTTATTATCGCTGTTAGCAGCTACGTCCCTCAAAAGGTTTACAAGCCCGTCGCGTTCATCTTTAATAGGGTTTTGGTACGCTGCCCATGCCGTTTTACGTCCTTCCAGTACCAGGTCTTTGGCTTCTTTTTCTATGGTTGCAAGTTCCTCTTCGGTAGCAATGCCATTTTCTATAATCCACTTACGCATTTGTACGTTGCAGTCGTATTCTGCTTCCCAGGCCAGGCGCTCCGGACTTTTATAACGCTCATGCGACCCAGATGTAGAGTGCCCCTGAGGTTGTGTAAGCTCGTAAACGTGTATAAGCACCGGTACGTGCTGCATACGGGCAATTTCGCCTGCACGCTCGTAGGCAGCTATAAGTTCGGCATAATCCCAGCCTTTAACTTTTATAATTTCGTAACCCTGATGGTCTTCATCCCGCTGAAAACCCTTCAATACTTCAGATATGTTTTCTTTGGTAGTCTGGTGGCGTGCATGTACCGAAATTCCGTACTCATCGTCCCACACACTGATTACCATAGGTACCTGTAGTACACCGGCTGCATTAATGGTTTCAAAGAAAAGGCCTTCGCTGGTACTGGCATTGCCTATGGTACCCCACGCTACTTCGTTTCCGTTTTCAGAAAAGTTTTCGCTTCCGGCATATCCGCCCACGTGGCGGTATACTTTACTGGCCTGTGCCAGTCCTAGCAAGCGCGGCATTTGCCCTGCCGTAGGAGATATATCAGAGCTTGAGTTAGTTTGCTGTGTAAGATTGCGCCAGTTACCGTTTTCATCAAGGCTATGGGTGGCAAAGTGGCCTCCCATTTGGCGTCCGGCACTCATAGGGTCGTGCTCCAGTGAAGCATGCCCATACAAACCGGCAAAAAACTGTTCTACATTAAGATGGCCCAGCGCCATCATAAAGGTTTGGTCGCGGTAGTAGCCCGAACGAAAGTCGCCGTTCTTAAAAGCCTTTGCCATAGCAAGCTGCGGAACTTCTTTTCCATCGCCAAAAATACCGAATTTGGCTTTTCCTGTTAATACCTCGCGGCGGCCCAAAAGGCTGCACTCGCGGCTGGTAACAGCAGTTTTGTAATCCCTGAGCACTTCTGCCCTGAAATCAGTGTACGAAAGAGTGTGTTTAGTTTCTGTACCGGTCATATCGCGTAGTTTGAGCAAAATACAAATTTAAACAAAAGTGCGAGATATCATAATATTTCGCATTAAATTTGAATGTCTTTTTTTTAACGAATGCGGGTTAAAATTTTCAATAATGTATTTTAACTGCTTTTTTTAGCTGTAAACTGAAAGATGTTTAAAAAACTCAGACACTTTGCCGGCAAGTTACACACTAAAACCACTTTCGGGTAAATAACCCTAACAGTGTGCCCGGGCTTAGTGTTACTACAAAACGTATTTTTTGCGAATAGTTACCCTGAGATGGTTCAAAACCGTTACTGGAATACATTGGGAAATACAGCTCAAAGTAATCGGTAACAAGGTTTAGGCGCACGCCGCTGTCATAAACAAAGCGCGTGTTGCTGTATTTGCTTTTAATAAGTCCGGCGTCCCCGTACAGCTCTATCCAGTTCCAAATGTTAAAACTTCCGTTTACCGTAGTCATCCACTGGTTTACATAGCGATTATCGAGTATGGATTTAAAACCACCGTCGGCCATGATAAACTGCTGACTAAATAGCCCGGTGGTTTCGCTACGGCCGTAATAGTTATAGTCGAAAAGGTAATCAGAGGCACGGTCCAGGCCAAAGCTAAAGAAATCATTACTGGTGTCGCGGTACATAAAGGCGCCGGCAAAAAAGCGCAGGTTTACCTGCCTGTTATCATTAAACAGGTGCCTGTACTGGTATTCGCCCGATACGCGGCTAAAGAGGCTTGCCACCTGTATATCGGTATTCACATTGTTATGATGGCTTATGTTGCTGTTAATGTAGCTGTAGCGCGCATTAAATACCGAATAGCTTTGACTTTGTGTGTTTGTAAGCACGTATGCCGATGGTCTTCGCTCTACCATAACCTGCCTTATGGTTATAAATTCTTTCTGGTTTTTGCGGTAATCATCCGGGCGCATGCGCAGCTGTATGGTAGGTACCAATTTATAGTAGCGCGCATCGGGCGTGTAGTGGTAGGTATTCCCGCTTATACTATAGCGAATGTTATAAAGGCTTTCATTACGGATGTAGTGGTTGTACAGCAACGAAAAAGAGCCTATAAGCTGCTGTGTATTTGGTGAATATAGTCCGTTTATATCAAATATAAATGGTTTTTCCAGCAGGGTTTTATTATGGAATCGTATACCCGGCGATAGCCCGTCGTACAAGTTATAAGTAAAGCCCGGCACATAAAATATTTGGTTATAATCAGGGTTTTCTATATCCTGAAAGAACGTAAATTTTAGCGGCCTGCGGTTAGTATAAAAACTTTTTAGCGTTTTTTGGTTATTACGCGGATTGTATTCGGTCATTTCCAGCCCGTAGTTAATAGCCAGCCTGTCGGCCTGTTGCCTTGGCAGGGTAAGGGTAGTGTCTTTTTCAAAGGCATTAATCCATTGCTTAAAAACAACACCACGTTTTTTTATGCCATAGAGGGCAAGTGGTACCTGGGTGCCGGTCACATTTTTTAGCGTTACGGTTACCGAATCCTTATCTCGTTTAACACGCCCTATTTTGTAGTCTACTAACTCGCGCGAATCAATAATATGGTCGAAAAACCAGCTTATGTCTTTTTGAGAATGCTTACGTAAAATTAGCTCTATATCATTACGGTTGGTTTGCTGTTCCTGTTTGTTTTTAGCATAAAACTCCTTAACCGATTCGGCGATAGCATTATTACCCAAATAGCTTTCAAGGTGTTTTATGCCCTGTGCTACCTTGTATTTGTTAGCTATCTGCTCGTTAAACTTAATAAAAGTACTCTTATCGTCGCCCGGTGCCTGGTCCAGGTTTTTGCGTGCCATAAGCAGGTATGCATACAAATACTGGTCATTTTGGGCAATGTTAAATATATGATGCCCTTTTAATATGCCTATATCCGAAAGGCTACCCATTAGTTTCCCGACAGGGTAATACTGGTTAAGGTATTTCATAACCAGTTCCATTTCCATAAAGCTGTATACCCAGCTGTCTTCGCGAGGGTTTAGTTTCAGGTTATTCCTTAAAAGCGCCGTAACGTAGGTTTTAAGAAATTTCAGTTCGTAGGTAAATGAATCAGGGAACGGCCGTATAAACGACGGTAGCTGATTTAAGCCATAAATTGGGTATCTGTCAGACTCGGCTTGGGTTACTTATACTTTTCCCCCTGCATTTGTTCCGAGATTTTCCCGCATAAAAGACGCCACCCTTTCTGCAATAATGCTACGTTCTATGCCATTTACCCGCTTGTCCTGCAGGTTGCTGTACACCGTGGCATCATGAAAATTAAACACTTCGGTACTAATTTGCTGCTCTGCTATCAGGTTAAATCCACTGCGGTTGCTGGCATTGTATGTAGTTGCCCCTTCGCTGCCGGTTTTATCCAAATCGCAAAATACGGTATATCCTGGTGTTATGCGTAGTTGCAGGTTGTAATCAGCCGGCGCGTTAGCTATATCGTCCAGGTTTTCGTTACTGTTTGTAACAAAACCCCTTTCGTACCGTGCCGGAGCCAGGTACCAGTCCCTTAGGTTATAGTTGCCGGTTCGGGTACTGTATCCAAAGCGTGTAAAACGGTCGTTAGGGATTTTAACCGTGTAATTTAAGTGTATGGTAAACGATTTACCTGGGTAAATAGGGTTATTAAGTTGTACGTACACCAGGTCCGGATGCTCTTCGGGCCTATGCCACTTAAGGTTAAGGCCGTTTTGGTCTGCGGCGGCGTTAATGGTAGTACTGCCGCGATCTGCATCTTTAGCAAGGTGGAATGCTTTTATAAACTCATCTGTAAAACGCCGCGCCATAGGGGTGGTTTTAGATGAGTAAGCGTTATTCCAGTCGTTTAAGATAAGGTGTGAAAGCGTGTCTGCCGATTGATTTGTATATACCAAATCCTCCGTTACTTGTATAAGGCGCGTTTTTGTATCAAAATCTGCCTTTAAGGTAATTTTATGCTGCCCCAGGGCAACCTGGAATATTAAGAGTATAAAGCAGTAACGTAGACGGTAAAATTTATCCAAAGCAATGTTTTTTAAAATTATGAGCCCTTGTTTTTGCCTTAAATGCAGCGTAGCCCAACTATAACTGAAAAGTTATAAAAAAATTGTGCCGTACAAAACTGTACGGCACAATTTTTTTCGCTCTTATGCTAATATTAAAAATTAGGACTAAGGCTGTATTTTTTGTAGAACGCATCTATTACCGCAACTACTTCATCTGCAGTGTCTACCACTTTTATCAGATTCATGTCGTCAGGGCTGGCGTTGTGGTGTTTTTCTATAATAACCGTTTTTATCCAGTCTATTAGTCCACCCCAAAACTCAGTTCCTACAAGTATTATAGGGAATTTCGCTATCTTTTTTGTCTGGATAAGCGTGATTGCTTCAAAAAGTTCGTCTAGTGTACCAAAACCACCCGGCATAACCACAAACCCCTGAGAGTATTTTACAAACATAACCTTGCGTACAAAGAAGTAATCAAAGTTTAGGTTCTTGTCATGGTCTATATACGGGTTAAAGTGCTGCTCAAAAGGCAGTTCTATATTTAACCCTACCGATGGGCTGCTGCCGCGGTGTGCACCTTTGTTACCGGCTTCCATTATACCCGGGCCTCCGCCTGTAATCACGCCATAACCGGCGTTAGATATTTTTTCGGCTATTTCCTCTGTAAGGGTGTAGTATTTGTTATCCGGCTTAGTACGCGCCGAACCGAATATAGATACACTAGGGCCTATACGTGCCATGGTTTCAAATCCGTTTACAAACTCTGACATTATCTTAAAAATAGCCCAAGAGTCGTTAACCCTGATTTCATTCCACGACTTTTGCTTTAAGCCTTCGTGGATCCATTCGTCTTCACTGTTATATTTTTACTTTGCCATTTGTCTTTTTGTTAAATTTTAAAAAAGCCCGCTAATATAGTGCTTTTTATAATTCCTTTTTCAGGAATCGTGCCGTATGGCTTTTTTTATCTTTAGCCACCTGCTCTGGCGTACCTTTAGCTACCAGCTGTCCGCCGCCTTTACCGCCTTCGTAACCTATGTCTATAATATAGTCGGCCAGTTTTATTACGTCCATATTATGTTCTATAATAAGTACGGTGTTGCCCTTGTCTACCAGCTTGTTAATAACATCCATAAGCACACGGATGTCTTCAAAGTGAAGCCCGGTGGTAGGCTCATCCATAATGTAGAACGTATTGCCGGTATCTTTTTTAGAAAGTTCTGTAGCCAGCTTTATACGTTGCGCCTCGCCACCACTTAGGGTAGTGCTTTGCTGCCCCAGGGTAATGTATCCAAGGCCTACATCCTGTATGGTTTTTATCTTGCGGTAAATCTTAGGGATGTTTTCAAAAAACGGTACCGCTTCATCTACAGTCATATCCAGTACATCGGCTATGGATTTCCCTTTGTAACGTATTTCCAGCGTTTCGCGGTTAAAGCGTTTTGCCTGGCAGGTTTCGCATTCCACATAAACGTCCGGTAGGAAGTTCATTTCTATAACACGCAGACCCGATCCTTCGCAGGTTTCGCAGCGGCCACCGCTTACGTTAAAGCTAAAACGCCCCGGCTTATAGCCACGAATCATCGCTTCGGGTGTTTGGGTAAACAGCGTGCGTATTTCGCTAAACACATCGGTATACGTAGCCGGGTTAGAGCGTGGTGTACGGCCTATAGGGCTTTGGTCAATATCTATAACCTTGTCTACATGCTCCAGCCCTTCAATTTTTTTGTAGGGAGCCGGTTTTTTTACCGCGTTAAAAAAATGCGCGTTAAGAATAGGGTACAGGGTTTCGTTTATCAGCGTACTTTTTCCGCTGCCCGAAACACCGGTAACACAAATGAGCTTACCAAGCGGAAACTCTACCGAAACATTCTTCAAGTTGTTACCTGTAGCACCGGTAAGTTTTATGGTTTTACCGTTACCTTCGCGACGTTTTTTAGGAATAGAGATTTCTTTTTCGCCATTTAGGTAAGCAGCGGTAAGCGTATGTTCCTTAAGTAATTCTTTCGGGGTGCCTTTGCTTACTATTTGTCCGCCAAAACGCCCCGCTGCGGGTCCTATGTCTATAACATAGTCGGCGCGCTCTATCATGTCTTTATCGTGTTCTACCACAATAACCGAGTTGCCTATATCGCGCAGCGACTCCAGCGAGTGGATTAGCTTTTCGTTATCGCGCTGGTGCAGGCCTATACTCGGCTCGTCTAATATGTAAAGTACGCCCACAAGTTGGGAGCCTATTTGGGTTGCGAGCCTGATACGCTGTGCTTCACCGCCACTTAGTGTTCCCGAACTGCGGTTAAGCGACAGGTAGTTTAGCCCCACATCTACCAGGAAGCCCAGGCGGGCGCTGATTTCTTTTACGATTTCTGAAGCGATTACTTTCTGCTTTTCAGTCAGGTTGCTGTTAAGGTCTGCAAACCAAGCCGAAAGGTCGCTAATGTCCATGCTGCTCAGTTCTGCTATGTTAAGGCCGTTTACCTTAAAGTAAAGCGATTCCTCGCGCAGGCGTGTACCATGGCATACAGGGCACGGTATTTCGTCCATAAATTCTTTGGCCCAACGTTTTATGGATGCCGATGCTTCCTCATTAAACTGGTTTTTTATGAACGATGATATGCCTTCAAACTCTATTTTGTACTCGCGGTTAACGCCAAGGGTTTTGCTGTTAACGGTAAATTTCTCTTTACCGCCGTTAAGGATCATTTCCATGGCTTCCGCCGGAATTTTTTCAATGGCATCTGTCAGCTTAAAGCCAAACTTTTCGCCAATAGCCTCCAGCTGTTTAAAAATCCACGAGTTTTTGTATTCGCCCAGTGGTGCAAAACCGCCCTGCTTTATGCTAAGCTTAGGGTTAGGTACTATTTTTTTAAAGTTGATTTCATTTACTGTACCCAGTCCGTTACAATGCGGGCACGCGCCCTTAGGCGAGTTAAACGAAAAATTATTAGGTTCAGGGTTAGGGTACGATATGCCGCTGGTAGGACACATAAGGTTACGGCTGTAATAGCGTACGTCTTCGCTGCCGTGCTCTATAACCATCATTACATCATCTCCATGATGCATAGCGGTTTTTATGCTTTCGGTAAGGCGTTTGTCGGTATCTTCGGTATCATCTACCGCCATGCGGTCTATAACAATTTCTATGTCGTGCACCTTGTATCGGTCTAGCTTCATGCCGCTTTCTATGTCGCGGATTTCGCCATCTATGCGTACCTTAAGAAAACCCTGCTTAGAAATTTGTTCAAACAACTCGCGGTAGTGTCCTTTACGGGCACGTACCACCGGCGCAAGAATGTTAATACGCTTGCCGTTAAACTTTTCTACAATCAGTTGTTTTATCTGGTCGTCGCTGTAGCTTACCATCTTTTCGCCGGTAACGTAGCTGTAGGCATCGGCACCACGGGCAAAAAGCAGGCGCAGAAAATCGTAAATCTCTGTAATGGTACCCACGGTAGAGCGCGGACTTTTACTGGTGGTTTTTTGCTCTATGGCAATAACCGGGCTAAGGCCGTCTATTTTATCTACATCGGGGCGTTCCAGCCCGCCCAGGAACTGGCGTGCGTAGGCCGAAAACGTTTCTATATAACGACGCTGCCCCTCGGCATATATGGTATCAAAAGCCAGGCTCGACTTACCCGACCCCGATAGCCCTGTAATAACCACAAGCTTTTCGCGGGGAATTGTAACGTCTATGTTTTTAAGGTTGTGGGCGCGTGCGCCAAGCACTTCAATCGTTTCGTCTGTGTTCAGCATATTTGAGTAGGTGTGCAAAACGCAAAGGTACTGATTTTATGGCAATTTTTAGGTGTAAGGGAATGGTAAGGTGGTGTTAAACTGTGATGTGTTTTGTTTTCAGTCAAAGTAGCTGTTTCCTGTCTAATCCGGTACGTGTTTGCGAGCGGAGTGCAACGGAGCGTGGCAATCCTTTCCAATAATTTAGGTTGCTTCGTCGTTCCTCCTCGCAAAGACAGTGATGTGTTTTGTTTTCAGTCGCAGTCCCAGTTTTCAGTCCAATCCGGTACGTCTTTGCGAGCGAAGTGTAACGGAGCGCGGCAATCCTTATCAAATGTTTAGATTGCTTCGTCGTTCCTCCTCGCAAAGCCATTTCATACTAACCAAAAAGCGGACTTTTTCATCTGAAAAAGTCCGCTTCTTTGTTTATCATGATAGGCCGTAGCCGTTACATTTTGTATATAAACGCGTTTATATTCATACCGGCGCCTACGCTGGCAAAAATAACTACATCGCCTTTGTTTAACGCCTGGTCGTTAAGTAAGCCTTTTTTAAGCAAGTCGTACAGTGTAGGTATGGTAGCCACACTGCTGTTGCCCAGCTTATGAATGCTCATAGGCATAATGCCTTCGGGCGGGGTTTGCTTATAAAGCTTGTAAAAACGCTGTATAATCGCTTCATCCATTTTTTCGTTTGCCTGATGTATCAGTACCTTTTTAACTTCATTTATATCTATGCCGCTTTTTTCAAGGCACTCTTTCATGGCTTTAGGTACATTACTAAGGGCAAACTCATATATTTTGCGTCCGTGCATTTTTATGTAACGCACATCCGGGTCGTGATCCTTGTTGTAGGAGTTGCCGAAGAACAGGAAATACGCCTCATCATACGTAAACGATGCGCTTGCCTGTGCCAGTATACCACCTTCCTCTTCGGTAGCTTCTATTACTGTGGCCCCTGCACCATCGCTGTAAATCATGCTGTCGCGGTCGTGCGGGTCTACCACACGGCTCAAAGTCTCCGCGCCTATTACCAGGCAGCGTTTTGCCATACCCGACTTAATGAAAGCCATGGCCTGGGTAACGCCTTCAATCCAGCCCGGACAACCAAACAGAATATCATACGCTACACAGTTCGGGTTTTTAATACGAAGGCTGTGCTTTACGCGGCTGGCAATGCTGGGTACAAGATCGGTTTGTATAGCGCCATGCTTTACGTTCCCAAAGTTGTGCGCCAGTATAATATAATCTAACGTTTCCGGGTCTATACCGGAGTCTTCAATAGCTTTTTGCGCAGCAAAGTACGCAATGTCGCTGGTAAGCAAATCTTCATCGGCATAGCGACGTTCCTCAATACCTGTAATTTGTTTAAATTTTTCGGTAACTACCTCATTAGAGTAGGGTAGCTGTACGCCTTCTTCATCTAAAAAAAGGTGAGAGGCAAAATCAATGTTGGGTACAATCCGATTAGGGATGTAGCTGCCGCTCCCTGTTATTTTAATATTCATATTATAGTTTCCTGTTTCTGTTTCTGTCTTGCTAATGTAAACATTAAAAACGTGAAAACATCATAAAAGTTGTATGCTTGCATAATAATTTTAAAAACGTCAGCATAGATGGTTTATTACGCCGAATTAATGAACTATTTGTATCACAACACCAGTTTTATTTGTAAACATTTCTTAAACAGGTAGAATTTTCAAGGGGGTAGTTACAGGGCAAAGAGTATATGCAGCGGGCTAAAGTGCGTCGGCAAGTTTTACGCGCATTACTGTTGCTATGGAAAGTGCACGGGTTTTTGCATTTTCTGCAATGTTGCCGGCATACATTTCATCTACTGTGGCATTAAAATGATTTAGCCAAATGGTGAAGTGTTCGGCGGTGAGTTTTTCCTTTTCGTTAAGGTCCAAGTGTATTTGCATTACGTTCTTTTTATAGCCGTTGCGCTCTAATAGCATTTGCTCCCAAAAGTCAGTGAGCGAAGGCATGTGCGCATCAAGGTCTATCTGAGCCACACGGATAAAGATATAATTGATAGAAGGGTCTGCCAGTAGTTTGCGGTAAAATGCCCAGAGTAGTTTTTCCAGGTCATTGCGGGTTTGAATATCGTTCATGTGTTTGTTTTGCTGCAAAGATTATTCTTTATACGAGTTGAGAAAATGATTTGTATCAGGCTTTAAATTACCATTTTTTACCTATCTTGTAGCTTTATAAAAAACCAGTCAACATGAAATTTAAAATGCTTATTTGCATAGGTCTTTCCATGATGCTTTTCACTTCCTGCAGTGAAGATAATAAAGATGATGATTCGTTACCTTTTTCGGGAAGGTACAAATTTACTTCTATGACATCTGATGTCGCAGCAGATCTTGATAACAACGGGGTTGCTTCAACAGATTTAATGACCGAAATACCCGAATATTTTACAAATTACCGTACTGATTTAGTAGTATTAGATGGTTTTATAAAAATGGCGAGTTTTTCTCTGCCGCATTGTAATGTCTATTTTGAATCTCCGGGAATACCTCAGGGGTACACTATATTTACTGCAAGTGGTATGAGTGCCCAGTTTAAATACAATCCGAGAACTAAAGTCATTGACTTAGTAATGCCGGAAAATTTAAACCTCTCTGATTATGAGGAGTTCGGTATGCCTTTAAAACTCGAATACATCAACGATAGCTCGTTAAAAGCCACTTTTTATAAACGGTACTACGATTATAGTACTGCGGGATGGAAATGGCTTACCGTAACGGCAGCTTATTATAAAACGGCCGATAACCTTTAAACAAATAATTGACGACTACTAATAAAAAAAAGCTACCCATTTGGGTAGCTTTTTTAGTATAATCCAGAAACTCTTAGTTTTCCATGTAAGCTTCGATAGGTGCGCACGAGCAAACCAGGTTACGGTCGCCATAGGCATCGTCTACGCGGCGTACCGCCGGCCAGAATTTGTTTTCCTGAAGGTATTCCAGCGGGAAAGCAGCTTTTTCACGGCTGTATGGAAGATTCCATGTATCTGCGGTAAGCATGGCCAGTGTGTGCGGTGAGTTTTTAAGGACGTTGTTTTTGTCTTCTGCTGAAACTTCCTCGATTTCCTTACGGATAGAAATCATGGCGTCGCAAAAACGATCAAGCTCCTCAAGGTTCTCACTCTCGGTAGGTTCTATCATAAGCGTGCCCGCCACCGGGAACGATACTGTAGGTGCGTGGAAACCATAGTCCATAAGACGCTTGGCTATATCTGTAACCTCAATACCCTTCGCTTTAAACGGACGGCATTCTATAATCATCTCGTGCGCTGCGCGGCCCATTTCACCGGTGTAAAGGGTATCATAGTGGCCTGCAAGGCGTTCTTTTATGTAGTTGGCATTAAGTATAGCATACTCTGTAGCGCTTTTAAGGCCTTCCGCACCCAGCATGGTAATGTAACCGTAAGAGATAAGGCATACCAGTGCAGAACCCCAAGGTGCTGCAGAAATTGCAGTAATGGCCTTATCGCCACCTGTAGTGATTACAGGGTTACCCGGAAGGAACGGTACAAGGTGTTCTGCCACACAAATAGGGCCTACACCAGGTCCACCGCCACCGTGAGGAATGGCAAACGTTTTGTGCAGGTTAAGGTGGCACACGTCAGCACCAATGGTAGCCGGGTTTGTAAGGCCTACCTGTGCGTTCATGTTAGCGCCGTCCATATATACCTGTCCGCCGTTTTCGTGGATAATGTTGGTTATTTCTATGATAGACGCCTCGTATACACCATGGGTAGACGGATAGGTAACCATAAGGCAGGCAAGGTTATCCTTGTACTGCTCTGCTTTTGCTTTAAGGTCTTCTACATCTATGTTTCCGTTTTCAGATGTTTTGGTTACCACAACTTCCATACCTGCCATGTGCGCTGTAGCCGGGTTAGTTCCGTGAGCTGAAGCCGGTATAAGGGCAATATTCCTGTGGCTTTGACCAATGGAGTTAAGGTACGCGCGAATTACCATAAGGCCTGCGTACTCGCCCTGTGCACCACTGTTTGGCTGTAGGGTAGTACCGGCAAAACCTGTAATTACGTTAAGCTGTTGTTCCAGTTTTTTAAGCATGGTTTGGTAACCCTGTGCCTGTTCTACCGGCGCAAACGGGTGAATGCTGTTCCAGCTTGGCAAGCTTAGAGGCAGCATTTCTGCCGCAGCGTTAAGCTTCATAGTACATGAACCCAGCGAAATCATACTGTGGTTAAGGGCAAGGTCCATACGCTCCAGTTTTTTAATGTAGCGCATAAGAGACGTTTCGCTGTGGTACCTGTTAAACACATCGTGTTTAAGGTATTCGCTGGTACGGGTAAGATTTTCAGGGTAGTTTACAGCCTCTGTAAGTGCTGTAACCGTTTCGGCAGTTTTGCCTGTGGCTTCTGCAAAAACAGCAATAATATCGTTAATATCGTTTACAGATGTAGTTTCGTTAAACGATATGCTTACGGTGTTTTCGTCTATATAGTAGAAGTTGATTTCTTTAGCTTCGGCGGCAGCCTTAACTTTAGCAGCATCAGCTTTTACTACAATGGTATCAAAAAATGCAGTGTTCGTTTGATATACGCCAAGTTTATTAAGTGCGTCGGCGGTAGTTACAGCAGCAGCATGTACTTTGTTAGCAATATACTGAAGGCCTTTCGGGCCATGGTATACAGCATACATACCTGCCATAACAGCAAGCAGTACCTGAGCGGTACAAATGTTTGACGTAGCTTTTTCGCGTTTTATGTGCTGCTCACGGGTTTGCAGTGCCATACGTAGCGCACGGTTACCGTTAGTGTCTATAGTAACACCTATAATACGGCCTGGCATAGAACGCTTGTACTCTTCTTTAGTAGCGAAGAATGCTGCGTGAGGCCCGCCGTAGCCCATAGGTATACCAAAACGCTGTGTGGTACCTACGGCAACATCGGCTCCAAGTTCGCCCGGAGAGGTTAGTACGGTAAGGCTAAGTATATCTGCAGCAACAGCTGTTTTAATGCCCGCTTCTTTTGCTTTGGCTATAAAGCCTGCATAGTCGTATATTTGACCGAATTTGCCAGGGTATTGCAGTATGGCACCAAAGAAGTCAGATGAGAAATCAAATGTTTCGTGGTTGCCCACCACAAGCTCTACGCCTATAGGGGTAGAACGGGTTTGCAGTACGCTAAGGGTTTGCGGAAGTATTTCTTCGCTAACGAAGAATTTGTTTACGTTGTTCTTCTTCTGGTCACGGGTGCGCACATCAAAAAGTAGTGCCATAGCTTCGGCAGCGGCAGTACCTTCATCCAGTAACGATGCGTTTGCTATTTCCATACCTGTAAGTTCTATTACAGTAGTCTGGTAGTTAAGCAGCGCTTCAAGGCGTCCTTGCGCTATTTCGGCCTGGTAAGGCGTATAGGCAGTGTACCACCCCGGGTTTTCAAAAATATTACGTTGTATAGGTGCAGGTACTATGGCAGGGTGATACCCAAGGCCAATAAACGACCTGAATATTTTGTTAGTGCGTCCCAGCTTGGTAATATGGTTTAGGTACTCATATTCACTCAGTGCAGGGTCTAGGTTAAGCGGTGCTTTCAGGCGGATGTCGTCCGGAAGGGTTTCGTAAACCAACTGGTCTATGCTTTCCACGCCAATTGTTTTAAACATGTGTTGGAGGTCAGCCTCCCTTGGGCCTATGTGCCTTAAAGCAAAAGCATCTGTTTTCATGTGTGTTGAGTGCGTTGTTTTTTTAAGGTAACAAAAATAATCATTTATATTCAAATTTTTATCGATCTTAAAACTACAATTTGTGAATTTTTCAACACAAGTTAATAACCTTTGTGATATTGATTAATTTTACCGTATGGGAATACTAAAACGATTGTTAAGATTTTACGTCCATGGCAGCATCCACGTAGCAGTGGCGGTACTTAGCCTTGTTTTAATGACCTACCACATGTTTGGGCTGCCGCTTGATGCGCCTATGGCAGGTTTTGCGTTTTTCGGGACATTGTTTGGGTACAACTTTATAAAGTACGAAGCTGTTTTCAGGAAAAGCGTACCGAAAACATCGTTTTACAAAGCGGTTTTGGCTGTAAGCCTGTTGGCTTTAACAGCAGGGGCGTGGTGCTTTTTTATGCTGTCTGCAAAGGCTCAGGTGGCCGCACTGATACTGTTTGTGTTTGCCGTGCTGTATGCGGTACCGGTATCGCCAAGGGGCAACCTGCGTAACCTTGCCGGGATCAAAATATACATAGTAGCCCTGTGCTGGGCGGGTGTAACTACCCTGATGCCGCTGCTTAATGCCGGACTGGATTTAGGGCACGACGCCTGGCTGAAGTTTTGCCAGCGCTTTTTGCTTGTAATTATCCTGATCCTGATTTTTGAAATCATAGACCTTAGCGTAGACGACCCCGCGCTTAAAACCGTACCGCAAAAAATAGGCGTAAAAAACACCCGGTTGCTTAACTTGTTTCTGCTGGCTATATTCTACTTTTTGGAGTTTTTTAAAACCCATACCGATTTCCACCAGCTGGTGGCCAATGTAATGCTGCTGCTTATGGTGGGCCTTTTTACACAGTTTGCCACCCCGCAACGCCCTAAGTATTACACACTATTTTGGGTAGAAAGCGTACCGGTATTTTGGTTGGTTTTATTGTTGTTGCTGGATAGGGTGGTGTAATACGTGCCGCAATAATTTATGCTAATGTAATAAGCACGGATTGCAAATCCGCTATCTCGAGCCATTACTATTGTCGATAGTAATATTTTATATATTTGTCTCACAAACAAAACCACCGATTAATGTTACAGGTATTTAATCCTAAATTTGGCACACCGTTTTTTGTACAAAAAATTAAGGCGACAGTAGTTGTAGAACAAGATAGCTCTGCTATAGCGCGCCTGGCCGATGGCAGTACGTTTAATCTTCGGGAGAGTGGCTTCAAGGATTTGCCGCTTATAAATGAGAGTGAGGTAAAACTTGTAGTAGCAGAAACCGAAACTTTACAGCAGCTGGTTGCTATAGAGTTGGCTGACGGAATATTATATATAAATGAAGACGACCGCATATATACTGATTTATTTTACGGAAGCCGTTTATACACCAATATAAAGTATTTATCGTATGTATGTATAGTTATAACGCTTTTAACTATTATTGGCCCTGTAATAATTTCATTGGTTTTCGAAAGCGTAAACCATACTGCACGTAACGAAATAGCCGAATTCAAATATCGTTTAAAATACCGTTTCAAAGAGTTTTAGTATAAGTTAATAAAGTTACTGACTGCGTTCAAAATAACAAACCCGACCTTCAAACGAAGGTCGGGTTTATCTAAAATAGAATATATGTAACTACCTAAAAATCTTAGAAGTTGTAACGCATGCTGAAGTTCCAGGTACGGCCGTTACCAAAGAAACCGTTGTTTGTAACATTAATGCCCTTATAGGTGGTGGCACCGTCTGTAACAGGGTTTGCAGTGGTAAGCTCTGTAATATAAACCTCGTCGAACACGTTGTTTACGTTTAAACGGAACTGTAGTGAGTTGTCTTTAAAGTTTAGCCTGTAGGTAACCCCGGCATCTACAAGGTCGTAAGATGGTAGTTCTACGTTGTTTTTAGTAACTACAGTAGCATACAGTTTATCATAGTTCCTCCAATCAGCGTCTATGCTAAGGCCTTTGGTTATTTTGTATACTGCGCCTAAGCCCCATACGCTCTGTGCACCACCACCTACTTTACCGTCTTTTACGTCGACAATTTCTTCGCTGATAAGGTTTTGGTTCTGGTCAAATTTACGTTTGTACACGTTATCGTCGTACTTCCAGTCGCCAAACGCCCCGCAGCCCCTTACATCAAGTTGTTTTGCAGGGTGTGCTGTAAATTCCAGCTCAACACCCGTGTGCAGCTGGCTAACACCAGAGTTGTTGTCAAAGGTTTCGTTACCATCTGCATCGGTAGTACTGGTGGTGGTAACACGGTTTTTCCAGGTAGTACGGTATACGTTTACATCGGCATCTACATAGGTGTTGCGGAAACGGTATCCTGCCTCAAGCCCTGTTATTTTCTCGTTTTTAGTAAGCGGGTTAACCTGGTTACCAAAGTTCAGGTAAATATTGTCGTGGTACGGCTGGCGCGAGTAGAAGCCTGCGTTTGCAAATACGGTGTGCCCTTCGGCAATGTTGTAACTTGCACCACCTTTAATATTGTAACCGGCATTGGTAACCTTAGCCGATTTTTCGTTTTCTTTGGTGTACTGCCACCTGTCCCAGCGTACATGGCTTTGGTTAGATAGTGCACCTTGTACAAATGCTGAGAAATCATCTGTAGCATATTCGGCCTGGCCGAAAATACCGGCATAGCTTATACGCTCATCATAATCGTAGTTAACCTTCTGGTTGTTTGCTGGTTTGTTTACAAACGCGCTCCATGGGTTAGCGCTATACTGTTCTGTTACCACAAACCCATCAGGATATTGCTGGTTACCACCCTTAACACCTGCTCCGGGCACCTGGAAACCACTTAAGCCCAGGAAGTTTGATATTTCCCTGTAGTGTGTACCTTTATAGGTACGAAGGTCAATACCGGCGTTGTAGCTAAAGTTATCAGTTATTTTGTGGTTAAAGTTACTTACCACTCCATACCATGCGTGGTTATTTACCGAGTTTCTTATGGCGTATGCATTGTTTACGTTTCCTATGCCATCGGTAAGTGCCTGGTTGGCTTTGTATATGGCATTAAAATCAATATGCCCATCGTCTGTAGGTTTACGGGCATTACCCCAGTTACCCGTTCCTCCACCGCGGCCCCATGAGGCGTATAGTACGGTACTCAGGTTCATTTTATCGCTAATGGTGTAATCCCAGTTAAAGTTAGCCACCGGCTTGTGGTAGTAGTTCCTACGCTCGCTAAGGTAGTCGCCCCAAAGGAAACCGTAGTTGTTGTTGTACTTGCGGCCGTATTGCAGGTATTTCGACAGCGGTTTTGTAAAGTTCTGGTCATGCCACTGCGGCGCGCCAAATACCAGGAAGTTAAACAAGTGCTTGTCATTAGCCTTGTACCCAAAAGACAGGAAGTAGTTGTATCCCTCTCCGTACGTACCACGGTTATAGCCGTCGCCACTCCACTTTGTAAGCATAGCACTTACGCCAAAGCCGTTTTGCATAAGCCCTGTGTTATAGCCTGCGGTTGTTTTTACAAAGTTGTTATTACCAATAATAGACTGTGCAAAACCACCCTGTTTTAGGTCTGTGGCTTTAGTAACTATGTTTACCGTACCACCTACCGAAGACATGGCAAGCTTAGACGAGCCAAGTCCACGCTGTACCTGAACAGAGTTAGCCACATCAGTCATGCCGCTCCAGTTGCTCCAATACATATTACCATCTTCCATACCGTTTATAGGCTGTCCGTTTAGCATAAATGCAGTGTTGGTTTGGTCAAAGCCGCGCACATACATTTTAGAGTCGCCATAACCGCCTGCCTGGCTGGCTACATAAATACCCGGAGTGTTTTTCATAACTTCAGGGAATTCCTGGTTACCGGATTTTTCCTGTATTTCCTTACGGCTTATGTTACTCACGGCCACAGGTGTACGCCTGTCCTGGGCAAGGTCTATAACACCTTTACCCACAATCACTACGCCTTCAAGTTCCTGCGACGCTTCTGCCAGGGTTACAGTACCAAGATTTAACGGTGTTCCTGCAGTAATGGTAAAGTCTAGCGTTTGGCTGTTGTACCCCAGGAAGCTTATTACTACCTGGCCCGATAGTTTAGAAGTACTTAAGGTAAATGTTCCGTTAGCATCGGTAGAGGTGGCATCTGAGCCATTTTTTACTGCTACAGAAGCACCCAGAAGCGGGGCACCTGTGGCATCGTTAACTGTTCCGGTAATTCTTTCCTGTGCAAAAGAAAGGGTAGCCACCAGTAACATTGTAAATAAAAAGAACGATTTGATACGCTGTTTCATCTCAGGGTATTTTTTTTAAATTGTTGATGCCCAAAATTCAAAATCATTGAGAATAGAAAGGTTAAGGAAGGGTTAAAAGCTGTTTTGTTTACAATAATGTAAAACTTGGTAATGGCTTTAAGAAAAATTTAAGGAATTTTGTAAGAGATATAGAATCTATACCGGCTAACTGGTAACTTAAACTTAATACGTTATGTTTGATTTTATAAAAGTGGTGAATTTACGCACAGGTATTACTGCTTAGGAACAGGTTGAACAATTCTAAACGCGTTACAAAACCGACTAATCCGGTAGAGAATTGTTAGAAAATATGCGTTTTTAAAGCGGGTGAACACATCTCAATCAAAGCTAAAAAGTAACTTTTACACCAGTGCATTTATAGCTTCAATAGCTGTGCTGTGCTGAAAGTTAAAACCGCTTTTTTGCAGGCGTACGGGTATTACATTTCGTGATTTTAAAACCAGTTCGGTTTCGGTACCTATCAGCTTAGCCCCGAAACTTAACAGCCATTCCGGTTGAGGTATCCCAAAGGGTATGTGTACCGCTTTGCGCAAAGCACTCATAAAATCTTTGTTTTTAATAGGATTTGGTGCTGTAACATTTACGGGGCCTGTTAATTTTTCGGTTAGTATAAATGCTACCGCGCGCGCAAAATCATGTTCATGTATCCAGCTGATGAACTGCCTGCCGTTACCCTGCTTTCCGCCCAGGCCTGCCATAGCAAGTTTTTTCATAATGGGGAATGCACCTCCGTTATTACCCAAAACTATAGAGGTACGCAATGCCGTTTTATAGGTTTGCGGAGTATTAATACCAAAGAAGATACGTTCCCACATTTTAGCCACATTCATACTGAAATCGCTGCCAATTTCCCCTTCGTTTTCATTCATTTGTTTGTCTTCGCTGTGGCGGTATATGGTAGCAGTACAAGCGTTTAGCCAGTGCTTAGGAGGGTGGGTACATTGAGCTATGGCTTTGCCTAAAATGGCAGTGCTGTCTACACGGCTGTTTAGTATTTCGTTTTTATTGGTTATGGTATAGCGGCAGTTCACTGATTTCCCTGCAAGGTTTATCAACGCGTCGGCACTGTTTAGTTCCGTTTCCCAACCGGTAAGGGTCTTGGCATCCCAGTGTACGTACCTTATGTTGCCATTATTAGGTAACGGCTTGCGGGTGAGTATGATAATCTCATCGGTTTTATCTTTAAAATAGGCAATAAGTACCTTACCCAGAAAGCCTGTTCCTGCGGCAATAACTAACTTTTTCATGGTGATTTTTTATTTAGTGATGGAGATATAGAGTACTACTGCCAGCAGTAACAGGAATCTGTAGCTAAGCCAGCTTATACAAAGTTTTACAGGAAGTTGTAGTAGTTCTACCCTGCGAAGATGTTCAAAAAACATGATGGTTGCTGTGATTAAAAACCACAATGTGTGAGGCTCAGGAGGAATGTTTATTATTGTATTTGCAATTATCCCTAATGTTAGCAGGAGCGAACCAAACACCGACACCGTAACCAGGTTGCCAAAGTATTCAAACTGTATTTCCCTGTTTTCTTTCCGTAATACTATCCATTGAAACGGTATTTGCCCAAAGGCTAAAAAGAGCTCTATATAAAAGGGCAGAATAGCCCTTCCGTAATTCATAAGTTGCGAATAGCGGAACAGTACCAGCGCAGTTATTATCCCTCCAAACAAAATGTAAGCAATGCGGTACTTAAGGTTAAAATCAGGTATGCACTGTGCTTCGGTTTGATTTTTTGCCGAAGGGATAATTACCTTACGATTGTATGATATAAATGAATACAGCCTTTTTAGTACAGCATACACCGGTTTGGTTTTGCCCAGTTTTTCAATAAACGGCATGGAGTGCCCCAGTACTTTAAGCAGGCTGTCTATTCCGTATGTAACGGATTTGCTGGCGTGGTCTATTAACGCGATTTCGTTACGGGCACGGTCCGCATGTACAAGCATGCAACTTTCTGTGTTGAGTTCGGTATAGGGCAGGCGGCCATTTTCGTCGAGCATACCTGTTTTTACAAAGCCTGATGTGTATGCCCTGCACAGTGGGCAGTCTTTATCATAAACCAGGGTTTGGTGTTTTAGGGTTTTCATGGTTGTCGAATTTATCTTTTTGATTATACAATATATACGTAAAGTAAAAGGCCAATAGGGGTGGCAGTACGAACAACCAGTATTCAATGCCAAATCCTAACCAAAGCACAAAAAATAATATTGTAAAAAAGAAATAGATGTATATATGGATGTTCTTTGGGATCCAAAATAACAGTATTAAAGCCACAAGCACCTGTAAAAAGCCTGTAACCATAGTAGATAAGGGTGCAAAGAACAAAAGATAATTATCAGCGAATCCTATCAGTCCAAGTAACAACGGAAGCCCCAGAGCAAATGCATTAACGTAGTGTAGTGTTTTCATAATATTGATTGTTTTAAACTTTCAAAAATATTTGAAATATATAGTTAAAATTTTTTAGCGCATTATTTTCATAACCAGGCGCGCTATCCAGTTATCTTTGTGTTCGGTAACTTTTTCTATCATGTTATCGGCTTTCAACACAAAATCGTATAGCTTGGCGGTCTGCTCTCTGAATGATTTTGCCTCGGCGGAGTTGTCCTGGTCAGAAAATGACGACACATCTTTAAGCACCTTAAGTGCGGGTTTAATTTCGCGGCGGCTGCGTTCCTGCGCTATTTTTACGGCAAGTTCGTCCAGGTCTTTTTCAGACACAAAAAACTCCCTGCGTTCGCCCGGTTTCAGCTCCTTATATACAATACCCCAGTCCATAAGCGCGCGAAGGTTCATGCTGGCGTTGCCACGGCTTATGTGCAGCTCCTCCATGATCTCCTCCATGCTCAGGGCTTCGGGTGCTACCATAAGCAACGCGTGTATCTGTGCCATGGTTTTATTAATGCCCCACTGGCTACCCAGTGCGCCCCAGGTTTGTATAAACTTATTTTTAGCTTCTCCGAATTCCATAACCCAAAGGTAAATAATAGTTTTTAAAATTTCAAAATTATTTGAAAATTAATTTTAAGTCTATAGTATAAAACAAAACCCCGAAGCAAAACTTCGGGGTTTGTCTATATATCTTATCTCTCTTGTCTCTTAGTTTGCTAAAAGCCCAGCTCTCCTCAGCAGCGCTTCAGGCTTAGGTTCTTGTCCGCGGAAACGTTTGTACAGTTCCATAGGGTGCTCGGTGCCGCCCTTGCTCAATACAAATTCCTTGAACTTGGTCGCAGTTTCTTTATCAAAGATACCCTTTTCCTGGAACAGCTCAAAGGCATCGGCGTCTAGTACTTCGGCCCATTTGTAGCTGTAGTACCCAGACGAATACCCACCTTGGAAAATATGGCTGAATGCCGTACTCATCGCGTTCTCCTTTACATCAGGGTACAAAGAGGTGTGGGCAAACTGCTGTGTTTCAAAATCCTTAAGGCTGGTAATATGGCTTGGATCTTCGCTATGCCAACCCATATCCAGCAACCCGAAACTTAGTTGGCGCAGTGTAGCCATACCTTCCTGGAAACTGGCACTTTCCTTAATCTTATTAATGTATTCAATCGGGATAATTTCTCCGGTTTCGTAGTGGTGTGCAAACAGAGCAAGTGCCTCCGGCTCGTAACACCAGTTTTCCATAACCTGGCTTGGTAGTTCCACAAAATCCCAGTACACGCTGGTACCGCTTAGGCTTGGGTAAACGGTGTTAGCCAGCATGCCATGCAGCGCGTGCCCAAATTCATGGAACAGGGTAGTAACCTCATTAAAGGTAAGCAGGCTTGGCTTGCTGGCGGTAGGCTTGGTAAAGTTGCACACTATGCTTACGTGTGGGCGTTCGTTAACGCCATCCAAAACATACTGATTCTTAAAGGAAGTCATCCAGGCACCGTTGCGCTTGCCTTTCCTCGGGAAGAAATCGGCGTAAAAAATAGCCACCAGGTCACCATTTTCGTCTTTAACCTCATAGGTAGTAACGTCTTTGTGGTACACGTCTATGTCTTTTACCTCCTCAAAGGTAAGCCCGTACAGTTTGCCCGCTATGGTAAACGCGCCGTTTAGAACGTTCTCCAGCTTAAAGTACGGTTTTAACTTTTCATCGTCAAGGTTGAACAGTTTTTGTTTTAGTTTTTCGCTGTAGTAGGCACCATCCCATTTTTGGATTTGGTCTATACCGTCAAGTTCTTTTGCAAAGGCAGAAAGCTCTGCAAACTCACGCTCCGCAGCGGGCTTGGCTTTGGCAAGCAGGTCATTCAGGAATGATTTTACCTTATCCGGATGTTCTGCCATGCGCTCTTCCAGCACAAAATGCGCATGCGAGTTGTACCCTAAAAGTTGGGCACGCTCATGGCGTAGTTTGGCAATGCGCAGTACTATTTTCTCGTTGTTCTGTTCGTTATCCTGAAAACCTTTTGCTCCAAATGCCAGCGCGAGTTGTTTGCGTAATTCACGATTATCGGCATAGGTCATAAACGGTACGTAGCTGGGGTAATCCAGCGTGAAGATCCAACCTTCCTTTTCCTGACTTGCGGCGGTTTCCCTGGCGGCTTCAATTGCACCTTCAGGTAATCCCGCCAAATCTTTTTCGTCGGTAATGTGCAGGGTAAACGCGTTGGTTTCCTTCAGTACATTTTCGCCAAACTCCAGGCTTAGCTTGCTTAGTTCCTTGTCAATTTCGCGAAGCTGGTTCTTTTTATCTTCAGGCAGGTTAGCGCCGTTACGGCTAAAGCCTTTGTATTGTTTATCCAGTAAGGTAGTTTGTTCCGGTGTAAGGTTAAGGCTGTCCTTTTGCTTGTACACGGCTTTAACGCGCTTGAATAAATCGGCATTCAGGCGGATGTCATTCCCAAATTCCGAAAGTAGGGGAGAAACCTCCTGGGCTATTTGTTGCAACTCATCATTGGTTTCCGCCGAATGCAGGTTAAAAAAGATGCTCGAAATCCGGTCCAGCGTATCGCCGCTGTAGCTCATGGCTACGGTAGTGTTTTCAAATGTTGGCGCCTCGGGGTTGTGTGCTATGGCATCAACCTCTTTGCGGGCCGCCTCAATGGCCTCTTTAAATGCCGGTAAAAAATCTTCGGTTTTTATGCTGCTGAAAGGTGCAGTATCGTGCTTTGTAGTAAATTTTTGAGTGAGTATGTTCATGTCAAAATTAATGTCTTGAAATTATTTTAATGCGACGAGTCGCTTACTGTTCTTTTGTATTATTTTATCTAAAGCGGTCCTTAACTTATAGATAACTGTTGACGTGTTATAAGAGTGATTGATATTTTTTCTATTGTGTATGAGGTTTTTATGGAAGAAGCTGTCGGGAGATTTATCATCTAAAACCCTTTTGCCGTTTATGTAAAGTGCTATTTCTTTAAATGAATAATGAAATGATAACGTTTTGTGGATATGAGTACCAGTACTATCTTTTACAATTACTTCCGGGACTTTAATTTTTTGTGTTGCAGCAAGCTCTTTGTTCTCGAAATATATGTTCCAAAATTGGTCATCTTTAATTACAATAACGGGATATTCTTTGCAGTTATTCTTTTGGGTCAGATATGTTTTACCATTTGCTTTCCAAAATATATAGATGATTTTTTCTGTTTCAGGACAATCACCGCCATAATGCCCACCTAGATATCCTACTGCATCATATTTTAAACTACAAATTGTATCTACTTTCTGTTTTTGAAGTGCAGCGATAAAAGCATCTGCTTGTTTCTCAGAAGGGAATTGCTGTGAATGAGCAGTTACAATACAAAGAAAAAAGAGTATTGAGAAGCTAAGATATGAAGGCATAGGAATGTTATTTCTCCATAGATGAGTTATACTCTTCAATTAAAGCTAATATTTTTTCAATTAATGATACATCTTCCGTTTCCAATATCTTTATCGCAATTTTTATTTTCTTTTCATTGATATCCATAACACAATCTTTATACTCTCAAATATACAAAAACTATTCCGAATGCGTGTTGAAGACATTTTGGCATCTAACAAAAAAGCCAACCTTCTCGGGCTGGCTTTATACTATTTTTTCAGGCTGTCTGAAGCTTTTATCACCGCTTCTTTAAGGCCTTGTTTGTAGGCTATGATTTTTGCCTGTACCAGTTTGTCATGGCTGCCCAAAATTTGCGCTGCGAGTATGCCTGCGTTCTTGGCACCGTTAAGTGCTACGGTAGCTACGGGTACGCCACCCGGCATTTGCAGGATAGAAAGTACGCTGTCCCATCCATCTATACTGTTGCTTGATTTTACCGGTACGCCTATAACGGGTAGCGGACTCATACTGGCTACCATACCCGGCAGGTGGGCTGCACCGCCTGCGCCGGCTATGATTACGTTAACCCCACGGGTATGTGCGGTAGTGCTGTATTCAAACAGTTTTTCCGGTGTGCGGTGGGCAGATACTATGTCTACCTCAGTTTCAATACCAAATTCCTTTAATATATCTATGGCATCCTGCATTACCGGCATGTCCGATATGCTGCCCATGATGATTCCTATTTTCATGCTGACGAGTTTGTGGTTTATAGTTTGTAGTTCAGGGTGGAGTGGCATCGAATTAACGAATCCACGAATCCACTAAAATTAGTTGATGGTTGTTAGTTGTTAGGAACAACATTTAGCCCCACCAGCCAATTTAAAATTTATAATTCAAAATTTAAAATAAAAACTATAACCTAATTACTAATTACCCTAATCGTATTCTTAACTTCCTCTGCAATCCTTCGGGCTTCGGATATGTTGCTGTTTACTATGGTTACGTGGCCCATTTTACGGAACGGTCGGGTTTCCTTTTTGCCGTAAATGTGTGGGGTAACACCGTCTTTGCCCAGTATCTTCTCTATGTTTTCGTATACCACATTACCGCTGTAGCCTTCGGCACCTACAAGATTTACCATAATACCGGCTACCTTGCTGTCGGTATTACCAAGCGGTAGGTTAAGTATGGCACGCAGGTGTTGTTCAAACTGGCTGGTGTAGCTCGCTTCTATAGAATAGTGCCCGCTGTTGTGCGGCCTTGGGGCCACTTCGTTAACCAGTATTTCATCATCCTGTGTCTGGAACATTTCCACGGCAAGTAAGCCTACATGGTTAAATGCCTGCGACACGTTAAGGGCTATGGCACGAGCTTTTTCGGCAACCGCATCATCTATACGGGCAGGGCAAATAACATACTCTACCTGGTTAGCCTCCGGGTGAAATTCCATTTCTACAACAGGGTAGGTTTTTATTTCGCCCTCCGGATTTCGCGCCACTATTACGGCAAGTTCATTTTTAAAGGCTATCATTTCCTCAGCTATGCACTGCACATCGGCAAGGCCGTTGAAACTTTCTATGCTGCGTATTACCTTAACGCCGTTACCATCGTAGCCGCCTTCGGTACTTTTCCAGATAAATGGGAATGTAAATTCTCCTGCCTGTGCAGCTCCTTTAAGGGCTGATGTAGACTCAAAACGTTTGTAAGGAGCAGTAGGTATGTTGTGCGCGCTGTAAAAATCTTTTTGCGCGCCTTTGTTCTGTATCTGTTTCAGGGTTTGTGGTGATGGGTATACCTTTACCCCTTCGGCTTCAAGCTTTTCCAGGGCTTGTATGTTTACCAGCTCTATTTCAAAGGTAAGTACGTCTACCTGTTTGCCAAAGTTGTACACGGTATCAAAATCCATAAGGCTGCCCTGTACAAATACATTGCTGCCTATTTTGCACGGTGCTTCTGCCGACGGATCAAGCACATAGGTTTGAATATCAAATTTTCGGGTTTCGGTAAGCAGCATTTTACCGAGCTGCCCGCCACCCAGTATGCCGAGTTTAAATTCGGAAGAAAAGTAGTTCATGGTGTTGTTGTTTGCGCAAAGATACTTATTAAATGAGCATAAAGCACCGGCAAATTCATGTAGTATTGTTCACTTTTATTTAGCATTTGGGTATGCTAATATATTCGTATTTTAGGGGTTACAATATTTCTTACAAAACTATCTGAACTTAAATACCGCTGTATGAGACTTACTGTAGAAAGAAAACCAGTAAAGGTGCTACCCGATACCAAGCGCGTTATAGCGCGCTTCTTTTTTAATGGGGAAGAACGCGCCATAGAACTGGTAAAAAAAATAATGGCGCTGGATAAAGAAGAGGTGTGGTCGTTAATATCGCCATTACTTCAGGATTTTTCTAAGCGCCACCGTAATATAACCCGTAAACTGCTGCGTAACTGTGAGCGTGTAAGGGCGTACATAGAAATGGCAGGCTATGATTTTAAAAGCCTTGATGAAGACTGTAAGTTGCTCATAGGTTCTTATTTTACACATGAATATTCTATAGAATCGGCTGCATTTTTTAATCCCAGCATAGTACCAGATCCGGATCAGGGCAACCTTGAAGAAGGACAGCTAAGGGTAATTATTAGCTTTAGGGCAGTAGGCGAGGGGCACGTAAGTTCTGTAGTATTCCGTAGGGCAATTATAGACAAGAACTGTAATATTACCGTAATCCCGGCCGGTAATTATATAGATGAAGCTGAAAAAATACACAACCTGGTCTACAATAAGCGGTTGTTTATTACCAAGGCCAGCGAAGCCGATATAAGCGAGCAATTTCTGCAAATGGTTACCGAAAAACTGGAAGACCGTTTTGATTATGAGCAACTGAAAAGGGTGGTCAATGCAGCACGGAGCCAATTTACTGATCCTGCTACATTATTAGACCTTAACCAGATACTGGCACTAAGCGACAGTTACCGCCGTATTACCTTTAGTAAAGATACTGATATTAGCGACCGGGTTATTTTCCCTATTTCTGATTTTGAGAGCAAGGGGATTGAAGACGCCCGCTTTGTAAAATTTACCGATGAAAACGGAAAGGTAGCATATTATGCTACGTACACCGCGTACGATGGGTACCACATAATGCCGAAACTCCTTAAAACATTTGATTTCTACGAGTTTAAGACCAGTCCGCTAAACGGATCAGGGGCTAAAAATAAAAACTTGGCACTGTTTCCAAGGAAGATAAATGGTAAATATGCCATGCTAAGCCGTATAGACGGCTGGAACAACTACCTTATGTACAGCGACCACATAAACGAGTGGGACGACCCTATTAAAATTCAGGCACCGGAGTATCCGTGGGAGTTTGTACAGATAGGTAATTGCGGATCGCCTATTGAAACCGAGTGCGGTTGGCTTATCATTACACACTCTGTGGGCAGTATGCGCCGTTATTGTATAGGTGCATCGTTATTAGACCTTAACGACCCTTCCATTGAAATTGGGCGCCTAAAAGACCCGCTTATTATTCCTAACCCGGATGAGCGCGAAGGTTACGTACCAAACGTGGTATACAGTTGCGGATCTATTGTGCACGGCGAGGATCTTATTATCCCTTATGGGCTTAGCGATCACAGCTCCGGGTTCGCTACCGTAAAACTGCAAACCCTGCTGGACAGGCTTAAGGCAGGGGGGTGATTATATCCCGATATTAAACAATATGCCTATAACATTGAAACCCGTAAGCAATTAGTTTGTTTGCGGGTTATTCATATAATAAAACTTAAGTGTTTTCTAACCTTAGGTTACTAGCTTAGGTGTATCTTTGCAGGTAAATCAAACACTGTATGGATAACGATACAACCTGCGTATCCCGACCGGGTTTTTTTGAGAAAAACCCCGTATTAAAAAATAAAGAATTTCTTGCTTACCTCTGCGTAAGGTTTGGCTTATTCTTTGCGCTGAATATGCAAAGCACCACCATATTTTACTGGGTATACCAACTTACAAACGATAAGCTTTCGCTGGGCATGGTAGGCCTTGCCGAAGTTATCCCCGCTATAGGCTGCTCTTTGTTTGCCGGCCACTACGTAGACCTTAACGAAAAACGGAAAATGGTGCTGCTGGGCATAAGCAGTTATATAGCGCTGGGGCTTTCGCTTTTTGCGCTTACCACACCGTTTTCGTTCAATGCTTTGGGTAAAGAAACCACGCTGTATGCTATCTACGGATTAGTATTTGCCGGAGGTATCATACGTTCGTTTTTAGGCCCTTCGCTGTTCGCGTTGTTTGGCCTTGTGGTAAGCGACCGTAAACTGTATGCTAACGGAAGCAGCTGGAGTAGTATGGCCTTTCAAATCGGTGCTGTGGGCGGACCCTTAGCAGCGGGTGTTATGATAGCGTTAGATGGTGTTATTACCGGTATGCTGGCAGTTGCCGTGGTGCAGATATTGTTATTGTTCCCTGTGCTGTACATTAAAACAAAGCCACTTATACGCAAAGTAGAAAAAGAGCCCATACTGGAAAGCCTTTCGCAGGGTATACGCTTTGTACTAAAAACCCCCGAAATGCTTGGTGCACAATTATTGGATATGTTTTCGGTACTCTTTGGAGGTGCCATAGCGCTTTTGCCGGTGTATCAAAAAGAAATACTTCATGTAGATGAAGTAGGCTTTGGTATACTGCGTGCTGCCCCAGGGGTAGGTGCTTTGCTTACGCTGGGTATATTGGCCTTTTTGCCGCTACAAACAAATCCGGGGAAAAAGCTTTTTGTGGCGGTTACAGGGTTTGCACTTAGCATAATTGTGTTTGGTATTTCTACAAACTTTTATCTTTCGGTATTTATGCTGTTGCTAAGCGGAATGTTTGATGCAGTAAGCGTAGTGGTGCGTGGTACCATACTGCAATTAATAACCCCCGACCACATGCGCGGCAGGGTAGCCTCTGTAAATACCATATTTATAAGTTCCAGTAACGAACTGGGCGATTTTGAGAGCGGGGTTATGGCGCACTGGCTGGGTACGGTACGCGCGGTTGTTACCGGGGGCTGCCTTACACTGGGGGTTATTGCCATTACGTTTTTCAGCGCGCCTAGGCTACGTAAATTCAGCTTTGACGATAATCACGATACTAACGACGAAGAGAAGAAGTAACCTTGGGGCGGGTATAAAATTTAAAAGGCTCGTGGATGTCACGAGCCTTTAAAAAGAAGAAAGTTGCTTGTTTGCATTTTATCATTCTTTCAGCCTATTTTTCGGTTACTTTTCCTGGATCAGGTGGTATATAGTGTCGTTCCCCATCGTCACTACCCTGTTGCAGTACTCAGTAAACCGTATCTTCAGCGAACTTTAAAATGGTATTTAAATCTTTTACTAAAGTAAATAAAATATCAATCATTGATAACCGGTGGTGTGTTTTTATCAAATAATCATATATATGAATTTTTTACTGAAAAATTATAATGTGATTGAATAAAATACCGCTATCTTTTTGTTAAAAAACCGTACCCTAACCCTTTTCTATAACGTTATAGTACTTGTTTTTTGTAAGAAAAAACGTTTAATTTTTTATTCGTCTACTAAAGGCTGGTATATATTGGGATTTTCGCCTTCGCTTTTACTTATAACAAGGGTGGCAATGCCATTACCTATAAAGTTTGTAATAGCACGTGCTTCGCTCATAAATTTATCTACGCCAAGTAAAAATGCCAATCCCTCTACAGGAATTTTATGTATGGCAGTAAGTGTACTGGCCATAACTACAAAACCACTTCCGGTAACCCCTGCCGCGCCTTTACTGGTTATCATAAGCAGGCCAATGATGGTAAGGATTTCTGCGAACGACAAATGCACATCGTACAACTGTGCAAGAAAGATAACAGACATGCTCAGGTAAATAGACGTACCATCGAGGTTAAAAGAATAACCCGTAGGTACCACAAGGCCCACAACCTCTTTGCTGCACCCTGCCTTTTGGAGTTTTTCCATTAAGTTGGGTAAAGCTGTTTCGGAAGAAGATGTACCCAATATTAAGATGAGTTCTTCCTTTACAAACTTTAAAAACCTGAGTATGCTCATTTTGTAATAGCGCAATATACTACCTAACACGCCAAATATAAACACCGCCATGGTTACATATACGCATGCCATAAGTTTGGCTAAAGGAAGTAGGGTATGCAGCCCAAATTTTCCTATGGTAAATGCCATAGCCCCAAAAGCACCTACGGGCGCAAGGTACATTACCCACTTCAGTAATTTAAAAACCCATTTAGAAGCGGTATACAAATGCGTAATTACCTGTTCGCGACGGTTGTAAAAATTGAGTGCAATACCCGTAATAATGGCTGCTAGCAGCACTTGTAGTGTAAAGTTGTCCATCAAAAACTTTACCCAGCTAAATCCGGATGCCTGCGTGGTAAACTTAGTGGCATCCTGCATGGGTAGTGTGCTGCGGTCTATGCTGCCGGGTTGTAACAAATACGCCACACCTATACCTATGATTAGTGCAAACGTGGTTACTACTTCAAAATACAGCAGGGATTTAAGGCCTATTCGGCCCACTTTACGTAAGTCGCCCATGCCGCTTATGCCCAGTACTATGGTCAGGAAGATTATGGGTCCGATAAAAACTTTTATCAGCTCAATGAAATATTTGCCTACCGGTTCCATTTTAAGCGCCTGCTGCGGTGCAAAGTGCCCAAGCAGTATGCCTGCAGTTATGGCAACAAATACCCAAAAGGTAAGGTTAGTAACTACTTTTAGTACTGCTATCTGCGGTTTGCTGAGGTTTCCGTTCATAGAAAAGAGGTATTATAGCACGTGCAAGGTACTTATAATTTCATCTTTTGCAAGAGTTCTTTTGCGGCGGCCTTATATGCTGCGCTGTGTGCAGAAAAGTCTTCAGATAGTATGCGCTTTAGCTCAGGGTACACCCACTCAGTATCTTTACCCAGTATGTAGAGCGTGCGCATAGCGTAGGCCTTGTTCGCTACTTTTCCTGCGGGATTTATAAGCCAGTCAAAACACGCTTCGGTAATTAATTCTTTTTGTTGTGCCGATAGGGTGACAGGTTGGGTAGCCCAGCGGTTAGCTAGGAACAAACACACTTTTGAAACCGAACGGATGGCCCCATCGTGAGTGTAATCTTTTAGCCTGGTACAAAAAGTTTCAAGGTAGGCATCCAGCAACGAAATGTGGTTCTCAAAAACCAATTCAATGATCCCGCAGGCCTTGTGGTGGTTTTTGTCCTGCGTTTTAAAAGCTACGTCAAGCAACACCGTCAACAGGTTTATATCGTTTAAAACCCGCGTAGCCAATCCTTCGCGCGAAGGGCGGTGCGCTGTACTTGCAGCAATGTCGGTTATAAAACGGTTTTCCATATTTTATCGGCTTATCCAAAAATAAAAAAAGCGGGACAAACTGCCCCGCTAAAACTATCTAAATTAATGTGGAAAATTACTGTTTTGCAAACATCCTTGTCGCCTGCCCGTTAGCACTGATTATTTTAATAAGGTAGCTTCCTGCGGCAAGGTTGTCTATGTTTATGCCGTTAAGGTTACCGTTAAGGCTTCCTGTAGCAAGTTGCTTCCCTGTAACATCATATATAATGTAGGCATCTGCTGTAGCGTTGTTGTTTAGTTTAACATTTAGCATACCGCTTGCAGGGTTAGGGTACAGGGTTATGTTACCTGCAAACGAAGGGTTATTTACGCCTGCTTCACAATCTGTTCTTAGTTCTACCACAATTTCGGGCGTAGTAGATGTACTCTCTGGGCAAATAGCGGGGGCAGCCGTTACGGTGTATACTCCCGGTTCAGTAAAAGTATAGGTTGTAGCGGTAGCACCTTCTATAGGTTCGCCGTCTTTATACCATTGTACTATGGTGTACGGGCTGCCTACAGTATTTTGTATAGTGCTGCCAGGGCACATCATAAAGTTACCATTATCCGGATTTACGTATACTTCATTCTCGTTAAAGCTATGCGTAACTAATAGCCCCGCCCAGTTGTGGCTGTCTATTTGTATGGTGTTAGACTCGTATGTTTGTCCGTTTCGGGTTACTACCAGCTTAAATAATGCCTGGTCATAGGTATACCAGTCGTAGGTAAAGCTTGCCGATGTAGCGCCCTCTATAGGAGCAAAATCATCTGACAGGAACCAATATTTAAAATACCACTGGTATGTGTCATAGGTTTGGTTATTAGTTACCTGCGCAGTACCACTAGTGTTAGGGCAAAGCATTAAGTCGCCATCTATAACCGGGGCTACAACTTCAGATGTTGAGCACGCTACAACAGAGCAGGGCAATGTGGTCTGTGTGCTATCCGGGCAGCTTTCTGGGGCCGCAACGGCATAGTAGGTGCCGGGTGTCGTAATGGTATACGATTGTTGCGTGGCACCAGCTATAGGTTCGCCATCTTTGTACCACTGCACGTTTGTATAAGGCTGGCCTACGGTGTTTACCACAGTGGCTCCATCGCAAAGTACATAGCTAAGCGTATCGGGGTCAAATGTTACGTTACCGGTGGTTTCTGTGCTGTAAAATATTGGTAAGAACACCATGCTGTCTATAAACAGCTCGTTAGAATATAGTGTTTCTCCATTCTGTGTTACTTTAGCACGAATGGTAGTAACGCTATACGTGTAGGCATCATAAGTAAAGGTGGAGTTAGTAGCACCCTCTATATCTGTAAATTCTGTAGCTCCATATTGCTTAACCTGCCACTGGTAGGTATCATACGGAATAAAGCCCATTACAATGGCTGTTCCGGTACTGTTTGGGCACAGCATTTCATCGCCCTGGATTACGGCACCCTGTGCAAAAATGTTTGTTACGCTGCAAAGCAACAGCAACACGAGTAATTTTAATTTCATAGCGTCTCGGTTTTTAATAGTTATCTTAAAAAAACTTTTTTTGGATAGATACCGTAAAATTAAAAAGGTTGTGTGGCCGGTGTTAATTTTTTGTCTGATAAAGCGTGACACCTTGCGTGACATTGTGTGACATCGGCTAAAACGTGTAGCTAACCATCACATTACCATAATAGTTAACCGGGAGACCCGGATAGTAGTAGCGTGGGTTAATTCCTGTAGCGTTTACCAATACCATGGAAGCGTAATGCGTATTTGTAATGTTATTTACGCCAAAGGCTGCCCCGATACTTAGGCCACTTTCGCGGAAATAACTCCACCCGATTTTAGCGTTCAGTAAATTGTAGCTGTCTGCAAAAACGGTGTTGGCATCATTCATTGGCAGGTCGCCGGTATAGTAATAATCAGCCGTAAGGTACAGGTTTAAAGGCATACTTAGCGTAAATCCGGCGTTTACCTTTGTAGATGGTACACCCGTAAGTTTGTTTCCGCTGTAGTCTGTGCCGTTGTTATTAAACGACATAAAACGGTATCTTCCCACAGATGCGGCCGCATACTGTGTAAGGTAAAATCCCTTTGCGACAGCATGGCTAAACCGCGCTGACCATTCCACGCCTTCATGCAGTGTTTTACCGGCATTAATACCTATGTATTGATCATCGCCTACGCGCTGGGCTACAAGCAGGTCTTTTATTTCCATACGATACACTTCTACATCGGTATACAGGCGGTTGTGTAACAGGTATATTTTACTGCCAGCCTCCATATTATATCCGCTTTCAGGTTTAATGTTCGGATTTATGGAACAATCTGCAGTAAGCGTATCTTATATTGCCGGAACCTAAAACCCCCGGCTTACCGATCCTTATACCCTAGAGGTCTTAGCGGGTTTGTAAAGTAAAGAAAACTGCGGAGCTATAATGCCCTTATAGCTGTGGTTTTCGCTATTGCTGCTTTCGGTAGGGAAGGTGGTGTCCAGGTCAAATGCTGTTTTATTGTAGTTAACACCTGCCTGTGCTTCAAGCTTTTTGGTAAACTCCAAGCGTAGCTGCGCAAAGGCGTTTATAAAATAACGCTGTTGCTTGTCGCCGGTTAACGGAAGCCCTTGCAGGGTACCGTTACCGTTGTTTTGCTGGTACAGGTTTTCATACGTATGCCCATTATAACCATCACGAAAGTATTCTAAACCTGCAATGTAGGTAGTTTTTAAACTGCCCGGTTCCAGGCTCCCCGTAAACTGAGTGCGGCCGCCGTAGCCCGTGCTGTTTTGGCTCAAAATGTCGAATGGACGGGGTTCGTAACTGTCCTTATTATTAAAGAAAATGGAGGTAGCATTTTTAAGGCGGGGTGCCAACTCAAATTCATAAGCCAGCCCTGCCATAACGCTGTTGTATTGTTCGTAGCCTTTGCTTGCAGCCCAGGTAGGCGCTGCTGCCTTAGGATTTTCGTTAAAGCTTTGCTTTGTTACAGAGCTGGGTATATAGGCTTTTAAATAGGTATAGTTGCCAAAATACGTTAGCCTGCTTTTCTCCTTTCGGAAAACATCACCTGCAAGGGTAACGCCCTCACGGTTATAGGTGCTGTTATCGCGCCAGCCGTCGCTTTGCAGTTTGTGGTAGTTAATATTCAGGCTGCCTGTGTTGGTGGCATAACCGTAATTTACCGTGTTTTTTAGCATTCCAAACGACCCTGCCGTAACGCTTACTTTAGCGGTGTTGCCATTGTTTAGTGTGTATTTCGGGGCGATGAGTATAGCACCGCCAAGCCCCGCGCCGTATATACTGCTGAATGGCCCCTTAATTACCTCTACTTTTTGTATGGCTTCCAGGTCTATATCTTCTATTGTAGTTTCGCTATCGCCTGTGGTAAGGGGAATGTTGCCGTAAAACGCCCTTATTTTGTTAGTTCCATAGGTAGTACGCGCGCCAATACCCCGTATGGAAATGCGATTGGTATTCAGCGCGCCGCTTTGCATTTGCACCCCCGGCAGCGTATTTAGTAGCGGAGCTATATCTGTACTGTTATTACGTTGCAGGTTGGTTAACACACTAACGGCAGCGGGTACGGTTTGCAGGCTGTCGTTTAGGTGGAAACCTGAGATTACAACCTCGTTAAGGTCGGGTATTTTTATTCCTTTTGCATAATCAGTAATGTCATTTTTCTTTTTATCGGAATTTAGTATTGTATCTTTTTGTGCTTTAATGACTGCTAATATAGGAAGTGTCTTTTTTCTAATGGTATCCTGACCAATCATCATTTGGCTGTAGCCAATGAGCAGCATTAACAATAGAAGTAGTTTTTTAATCATAGGGGAATAGGAACTTTATGTTTACAGCCCGAATATAAGCGTTTAAATTTATATAAGATTTTCCTTTCTTTTTAGCAGTAAGTCAAATTTCATGCATATAAAAAACCTGCGGATGTTTAACCGCAGGTCTTTAAAGGAATATAATGGGAAATAATGCAGAAGGTTACTTTTTGGCACTGATTTGCCAAAGCGTGTTGCCACTGTCGTCGTTTACCAGTAACGAACCATCGGGTAGCAGGGTAACGTCTACCGGGCGGCCGTAAGCGGTGGCTTTACTTTCATCGGCTATAAAGCCTGTAAGGAAATCCTGCGGTGCTCCGGCTGGTTTACCATCTTTAAACGGAATAAACACTACTTTATATCCGCTAAGTATGCTTCGGTTCCAGCTGCCGTGCTGACCTACAAACGCACCGTTACGGTATTTTTCAGGAAACTTGTCGTTGCTGTAGAACGCCAGCCCTAACGATGCTGTGTGCGCCCCCACAGGTACATCGGGTATAATAGATTTTGCTACAAGTTCAGGCTTTTGGCCTTTAAGGCGCGGGTCCTCAATCTTTCCATAATAAGAATACGGCCAGCCGTAAAACCCACCCTCTTTAACCGATGTTACATAGTCAGGCACCAGTCCGTCGCCCAGTTCATCGCGTTCGTTAACGGCTGTCCATAACTGCTTGGTAACAGGGTTCCAATCCATACCCACAGGGTTACGTATACCCGATGCAAATACCCTTTCGCCAGAGCCGTCGGGGTTAATTTCAAGGATATTAGCACGGCGGATTTCCGTATCCATTCCATGTTCGCCCACGTTACTGGCAGACCCTACCGATATATAAATCTTAGATCCATCGGCATTGGCTATAAGATTACGTGTCCAGTGGTTGTTGTAGCCACCGGCGGGCAGGTTTACTATGCGCTTACCCGTACCGGTAAGTTTAGTATCTCCTGTTTTATATGGGTATTGGTATAAACCATCGGTATTGGCTATGTAAAACTTATCTTTAAGTATTAGTAAACCGTAAGGCTGGTTTAGCTTTTCGGCAAATATTGTACGGGTTTCATGCGTACCGTTTTTATCTGCATCCCTAAATAGTGTAATACGGTCCGCGCTCCCGTGCGTGTTACTTTCCGCTACAAAAATATCCCCATTAGGCGCAACATACGTATTGCGGGGATTTTTAAGATCGCCCGCAAACTTTGTTACGGTAAAGCCTTCAGGAACCTTTGGCAACTGCCCCTCGGGCCAGTCTACAATTTTGCTGTTTTTTGCTACGCTTTCGGTGCTGTATGGCGCGGGTAGGGTAAGTGGCCCTATGGCGGTTTCTACGGTAACGGCGCCTTCGGCTTTAGCCTGTTCTTTTTCTTCGTTGGTTATTTTTTTCTCCTTACATCCTGCGATAAGGAGTGCTGCGGTAGCTAAAAGAGGTAACAATGTGGTTTTCATAGGCAGAAAATGAGTATGCGGAAAATTGTTATATACCGTTAAAATTACATTTCCGTGCGATAAGAGGCTGTTAACTTATTGAAAATTAGTTTTAATTTAACAATTGTAAAAAAAATATAAAATACGCATGCCACTGTATTGGCTGTATTACAATTAGTATATTTGTGGCTTATTAAAACAACACGAACTAAAGTGATACAGCTGCACGATAAAAAATTTGAACCGTTTATTTCGGCAGAAGAAATAAACACACAACTGAAACGACTTGGCGAAGAGGTTGCAGCAGATATGCAGGGAGAAGTACCAGTATTTGTAGGTGTGCTAAACGGAGCTTTTATGGTGGTTTCTGATTTTGTAAAACACTATACCGCCCCGTGTGAGGTAAGTTTTGTAAAAGTAGCATCGTATGAGGGGATGGGCACTACCGGCGAAGTTAAGCAGCTTATAGGGCTTAACCAAAACCTGGAAGGCCGCAGCGTGGGGATTATAGAAGACATTGTAGATACCGGTAACACGGTAGAGGAACTTGTAAAAATGTTTAGCCAGGCGGGTGTAAAGCAGCTAAAACTGGCTACGCTTTTCTTTAAGCCTGAGGCTTATAAAAAAGACATTTTGCTTAACTACATAGGCTTTGAAATCCCAAACAAATTTATTGTAGGCTATGGCCTTGACTACGACGGGCTGGGACGCAACCTGCCCGAAGTATACCAGTTGCACCAATAGTATCTTAACCCAAACCCTATAAATTTATAACCATGATTAACATTGTATTATTCGGTAAGCCGGGCGCAGGAAAGGGCACCCAGGCCGATTTTTTGAAAGGAAAGTACAACCTTACGCACATTAGCACAGGAGATGTTTTCCGTTATAATATTAAAAACGAAACAGAACTGGGCAAGCAGGCAAAGGCGTTTATGGATGCCGGAGATCTTGTGCCTGACTCTCTTACCATAAAAATGCTTCAGGATGAGGTAGAAAAGCATGCAGGAACTGCAGGCTTTTTGTTTGACGGTTTTCCCCGCACCGTACACCAGGCCGAAGCACTAGACGCGTTCCTTATCTCTAAAGGTTGGGAAGTAACCGCTACCATAGCCCTTGAGGCCGATGATGAGGTGCTTGTACAACGCCTTTTAGAGCGCGGAAAAACCAGTGGAAGGCCAGATGACCAGGACGAAGCACTGATACGTAACCGCTACCAGGAATACAACCATAAAACTGCGCCGCTGGCCGACTTTTATAAGAACCAAAAGAAGTTTTACGAAGTAGACGGAATAGGTTCTATACAGGAAGTTACCGAAAGGCTGAGCCTGGTAATAGATAGTCTTAACTAAACCCATACCTGATTGGAAATAGCCATAATATTATTCCTTATTATCCTTAACGGGGTATTTTCGATGAGCGAGATCGCGCTGATTTCCTCACGGAAAAACCGCCTTGAAACCGCTGCAAAGAAAGGAAACAGCGCCGCACAAACCGCGCTGGACCTGGCCAATGCGCCAAACAAATTCCTGAGTACGGTACAGATAGGTATTACCCTTATAGGCATACTTACCGGTATATACTCGGGTGACAGCGTTACAGACGATGTGCGTGCCTTTGTAGAAGGGTTTGCCGCTCTTAAGCCGTATGCTAATCAGTTATCAGTTGGTATAGTGGTGGTGGTGCTTACCTATTTTTCGTTAGTACTGGGCGAGCTGCTGCCAAAAAGGGTAGGGCTTACTTATCCTGAAAACATAGCAAAGCTAGTGGCAGTGCCTATGAAATACATAAGCATAATTACCGCACCGTTTATATGGTTGCTTACCGTAAGTACCGATGGACTTATGAAGTTGTTTAACATTCGCCCTACGGCAGATGGAAAAGTAACAGAGGAGGAAATTAAGGCGATTATAAAAGAAGGTACCGAAGGCGGCGAAGTGCAGGAAATAGAGCACGATATTATGGAGCGCGTGTTTCATATAGGCGACCGTAAGGTAAACTCGCTTATGACGCACCGTAAATCTGTAAGCTACCTTAGCCCCGATTTTGATAAGGAAAAGATAAGGGAGGTAATGCTGGAAGAATTGCACAGTATGTACCCCGTATGCGAAAGCAATAACCTGGACGAGGTTATGGGCGTAGTGCTGCTTAAAGATATTTTTGCCAATTACGAAACCCCTGGCTTTAAGCTTACCAATATTATTAAAGAGCCGGTGTATTTAATAGAGCATACATCTGCCTACAAGGCGCTCGAAATTTTTAAAAAAACCAAGGTGCACTATGCCCTGGTAACTGATGAGTATGGTGTTTTTCAGGGTGTTATTACCCTTAACGACTTACTTGAGGCACTGGTGGGCGATGCTGGCGATTTTTATGAAGACGAGTTTAAGCTGGTAGCAGAAGGCGAAGGAAGCTGGCTGGTAGACGGGCATTATCCGCTGCACGACTTCCTTACGTATTTTGACCTTGATGATCTTATAAATGAATACGAGGTTACTACTGTAAGTGGCCTTATTATGACAGAGTTGAGCTACATCCCAAAAGAGGGCGAAAAGCTTACCTGGAATCTTTTTGAGCTTGAAGTGGTAGCCATGGATGGTGTAAAGATAAATAACGTTAGGGTACGTTCGTTAAAAGAATAGACTGTAAGCATCAGCTATTAAATAGATAATTTATATGAAACCATCTTTGCAACGTAGTGTTGTAAAGATGGTTTTTTTGCAAAAAAAATCCCCACCTGAATAGGTAGGGGTTAATAGCATTTATCGAGGGGACTCGAAAATGAACCGAACAGAAGGTTCATCAATAAGGTACAAAAATACGTATTAAAGAAACCATAATTAAAAATTGAGTATAGACACGGTATAGACAAAAGTGCTAAAGGTACCAGAAATAAGCTTGTTTGCCGCTTAAGGCGTTTATACAGCAAGGCTTTGCAGTACCTCTCTTTTAATTATCATTTAAATGAATTATGCTATGAGTATCATGGTATAACAGCACAGTCCAGTTATTTTCTTTTGCCTGCTGCTCCCATTTAATACGGTCTTCCATGGCTTTTTTTCCATCATAATCGGTTTTGTAAGCAATATGAAATTTCAGGTAGGCGCGTTGGGGCAGGTTATCTGCTCCGTAAAAAGCCGTTTCATTTCCACTCTTTATCCAAAACACCTGGTGAAAGGGAGAGTGTCCTCCTGTAACTTCGTAGGTAATATAGTTGCCAATATTTCCGCTGTTGTAATGCAGGGGTTGCAGGTTAGTTAACTGTGAAAAGGCTTGCAGTACCTCCTGGCTAAACGAATGGCTATCGGTTTGCGTAAGGCCATAATCAAGTTCGCGCGGCTGGTAATATATTTTAGCCTGCGGAAAGTTTTGTATAAACGCTCCCTCCTTAAAATAGCCCAAACCCTCTATATGGTCTTTGTGCAGGTGGCTCAGCAGAATCATATTTATATCAGCAGGGTTGTATCCCGCTTCTTCAATTAGGCGTAGCAGGGTAGGCTTGCCGTTTTCTACAGTGCCCAGCCCGGCATCTATAAGTATAAGTTGGTTAGGCAGCACTACCAGAAACGGGCATACCGCCATGGTAAGGTAGCCGGTTTCTCCGGGTTGTAGAGGTGTATTTTTCGGGGTAAATTCTTTTTCTTTACTTACGCGGAACACGCCAAACTGTAAGGGGATTATTTTCATAAAAAAGTACCATTGTTGTTGCAAATATACATACCATAATGCTGCGGTGTTGTCAAAAAAAGTATAATATAGCCGCACTACGATTGTACCTGTACTAACCGCTGGCAGACGCTTTAAAATTCAATAAAATAGTGTACCTTTGCGCCCTTAAACCTTGAATAGTAAACTTTAAACACGATGACAGAGGGGAATTTTGTAGATTATGTAAAGATATATGTGTCTTCCGGAAAGGGAGGGAAGGGTTCTACACACCTTCACCGTGAGAAGTTTATAGAAAAAGGTGGGCCCGATGGTGGCGATGGTGGCCGTGGCGGACACGTATTTCTTGTGGGTAACAAGGGGTTGTGGACGTTGTTTCACCTTAAATTTGCCCGACATATTAAAGCAGGACACGGAGGCGATGGAGGTAGTTCGCGCAGTACCGGTGCCGATGGCGAAGACAAGTACATAGAAGTGCCGCTGGGTACTGTGGTTAAAGACCAGGAAACAGGCGAAGTTTTGTTTGAAATTACCGAGCATGGCGAGAAAAAAATACTTGCCAAAGGCGGTAAGGGCGGCTTGGGTAACTGGCATTTCAGGACCAGTACCAACCAAACACCGCGTTACTCTCAGCCGGGTATGCCTGCAGAAGAAATTGATGTGCTGCTGGAACTAAAAGTACTTGCCGATGTGGGGCTTGTAGGTTTCCCTAATGCGGGTAAAAGCACCCTGCTTAGCGTGCTTACCTCTGCAAAGCCTAAAATAGCCGACTATCCGTTTACTACACTTAAGCCAAACTTAGGTATTGTAGCATATCGTGATTTTCAGAGTTTTGTAATTGCCGATATTCCCGGAATCATAGAAGGTGCAGCCGAAGGTAAAGGGCTTGGCCACTACTTCTTGCGGCATATAGAGCGAAACTCTATTTTAATTTTCCTTATCCCGGCCGATGCCGATGATATTAAAAAAGAATATGAGATATTGCTGGACGAATTACGCCGTTACAATCCGGAAATCCTGGATAAGGATCGTGTAATTGTGATTTCTAAGTGTGATATGCTCGATGAAGAGCTTACGGCAGAAATGAAATCTAACCTTGATGCGACTTTTAAAGACCTACCGTATCTTATGATATCGTCTGTAGCGCAGCAGGGACTTACAGAGCTTAAAGATGTGCTTTGGAAAATGCTTAATACTACTGTGGAATAGATTTTTTTTTTTTTTAAATATATGCTATAGAAAAACCGCTCTTTTTGGGCGGTTTTTTTCATTTTTAGGATTGTAAGTTCATTTCTTTAACATTTTTTGTAAATTTACGTACAACCAAATATTTTAAGCCAACTATGGACCGACCGTTTTTACAAAAAGCGCGTGAATTTGCCATACAAAGTCACGGCGAACAAAAGTATGGCGTTTACCCGTATGAAATTCATTTGGGTAATGTGGTAAGTGTTTTACTACGCTTTGGGGTAGTTCCTGATTCTGAACGAAATGTAAATCTGATTGCGGCTGCATGGCTGCATGATGTTTTAGAGGATACTCCTGTTACGTATAAAGAAATTGAAGAAGCGTTTAACCCGCAGGTAGCCCAAATTGTATTTGCTGTAACAGATGAACCCGGAGCCACCCGTAAAGAACGTAAGGAAAAGACCTATGTAAAACTTGCCGAAAACCCATCTGGCGTAATTGTGAAACTTGCCGATCGTATTGCTAATGTGGAGTTTTCATTAGTACACGGCAACATAGACCTGGTTACCATGTACCATAAAGAGCAACCCGGATTTGAAGCAGCTGTACAAGCCGCATTGCATACCCCATTGTACAATGCACTGCTGGATTATCTTAAGCAATGTTATACCTTATATATGCAGTAAAAGTTTATTGTTTTTGGTTGCTTATTTCTATGAATTTACGTTTTCTTTAAAAAATATCGATGACAAATAATGGATATACTGTAAATGAGATGTTGTATCGAAATGGCAAAATAGAAGAATTTGATACAGCTGTTAGAATCAAAAATGTTAGCCAAGTAATTGATATATTAAAAGAAATTGGATTAGATCGCAGTTCTATTGGGTCAATATTGAAAAGTTATGGTCTCTAAGAGTCTCTATGCCTATCTGTCATATAAAAACATTTTACCATATTCGTAAAATAAAGTATCTTCGCAAGGCTTTTTATTGCAAAAATGTAATAAACAGCACAGCGAAATTTAACTTTATCCGAAAACAAATGAAAAAACTCATTCTTTTCCTTACGGCTTTTGTACTGGTTACGCCGGTTAGAGCCGATGAGGGTATGTGGTTCCTTATGTTCATAGAGCGCCTTAACCACCGCGATATGCAAAAAATGGGGCTGCAACTTACAGCCGAAGAAATTTACAGCATTAACCACCACAGCCTTAAAGATGCCGTAGTACAATTTAACGGTGGCTGTACTGCCGAGCTTATCAGTAAAGATGGCCTTGTGCTTACTAACCACCACTGTGGTTATGACGCCATTGCCGAGCTGAGTTCGCCACAGGCCAACTATCTTCACGATGGTTACTGGGCTAAAGACAAGGCGGGTGAACTAAAGCCTAAGAGCCTTTTTGTACGCTTTTTTGTTCGTATGGACGATGTAAGTAAGCGTATACTGGGCAAGGTTAACGATAAAATGACCGAAGCCGAACGCGAAAAAGCGATTAACCAGGAAATTGCCGCTATTGAAAAAGAAAATTCAGAAGGTGGTAAATACACCGTATCGGTACGTTCATTTTTTCAGGGTAATGAGTACTACTACTTTGTATACCAGGATTATAAAGATGTACGTTTTGTAGGTACCCCGCCAGAGAGCATTGGTAAATTTGGTGGCGATACGGATAACTGGGAATGGCCACGCCACACGGGCGACTTCTCTATGTTCCGTATTTATGCCGATAAAGAGGGTAACCCGGCAGATTATTCTGAAAACAACGTACCGCTTCACCCTAAAAAATACCTTAATATAAGCCTTAAAGGTGTTCAGGAGAATGATTTTGCCATGATATTGGGGTATCCGGGCCGTACTAACCGCTGGATGCCAAGTGGCGGTATAGAGCAAAACGTAAAGTTTGCCTACCCGGCATGGGTGGAAGCCAGCAAGCTGGGCATGGACCGCATGAAGGTATATATGGATAAGGATACTAAAGTACGCCTTGATTATGCGAGCAAATATGCTCAGGTGGCTAACTACTGGAAGAACCGCCAGGGTATGATAGATGCCCTTACAAAGCACAAAACCGCGGCCACAAAAGCTGCCGGCGAGGCAAAATTTGACAAGTGGGCAAACAGCACCCCTAAGAAAAAAGAAAAATATGGTACGGTAGTCAGATCGATTAAACAGTATTACGACAAAACTAA
>JAAXJD010000150.1:55388-56822 GCA_012270005.1 Flavobacterium sp.
GCTTAGGGAATCGGTTTTACGTCCAGCGTGTCAAGGCTGACGACACCGCTAGCGGCTTTTGCCTCGGCAGTCGCTGCTAAGAGTGCAGACATGCATCCGGTGCTTTAAAAAGCAATTGCCGAAAAGTATGAAAAACTATACATACCTCTTGAAAAAGATGTACTGGCTGCCGAGCTTAACCTATATGTAAACAAATCTGCTGGGTATGCTGTAGCGCCTAAAACAGCAGAGGTGGTTAAAGCAGACAGCAAGGCGTGGGTAGAAAAGGCATTTGCGTCGAGTATTTTTGGTAGCAGGGAAAGCCTTATGGCATGGCTAAAAAATCCGTCGGCAGAAGCGTTACAAAACGACCCGCTTACGGTACTTTCTTTAGACCTGTCTACGCATTTTAATAACAAGTCTGAGGAGTTACAAAAACTTACCGATGATTACAGCAGGGCCTTCCGCTTGCTGGTAGAGGGGCTCCGCGAAAGCAACCCTAAAACCAAGTACTACCCGGATGCAAACAGCACCATGCGCCTTACATACGGTAAAGTACGCAGCCTGCCTGCCGATAAGCGTAACGACGCGGCTAAAAACTACTACACTACACTACAGGGTGTGGTAAATAAGTACAAGCCAAACGATGAAGAGTTCGACCTGCCGAAACGTCTTATTGAAATGAATAAAACCAAAGATTTTGGCCGCTATGCCGATAAAGCAGGCTATATGCCGGTTAACTTCCTTACCGATAACGACATTACAGGTGGTAACTCAGGTTCGCCGGTAATGAACGGTAAGGGTGAGCTTATAGGCCTGGCGTTTGACGGTAATATAGAGGCTATGGCGGGTGATGTTATTTTTGACCACCAGCTACAGCGCACCATTAACGTAGACATTCGCTATGTGCTATGGGTTATAGACAAGTTTGCCGGTGCCAAGCACATTGTAGATGAAATGACTATTGTGAAGTAGGTTTTAGGCTTTAAAATAATAGCGTTTAGATAATAAGAACCGCCCTGAGAGGGGCGGTTTTTTTGTGTATAAACATTTGAATTATTGGGTATAATGTCTATATTTGCTAAATAATGTAAAAAAATCAACTAACAATGAAAAAAATCTTACAAATCGCTTTAGCGGCTTCTTTTCTATTTGTGTCATGTAAAAAAGAGCCAGGCTCGGTTTCAGGTAATGTGTACTATAAGTTTAACGATTACGTAGGTAACAAGCCGGATGCAGGTGCTACAATTAAAGTGTTTAACCTGGACAAAGGTGCTGAACCAGCGGTTTACGAAGGAACTGCAGATGTTCAGGGTAATTACAAAGTTTCAGGAATTAACCCTGCGGACTATCTGCTTGTAGTTAAGTCTAAAACCACTACTGCATTAACAGGTGACATTTTACAGCAGTTACTAAAAAACGCTGAGGGTGTAAAAGCTGTTTTTGGTGTAGATA
>JAAXJD010000150.1:56832-57220 GCA_012270005.1 Flavobacterium sp.
CTAATGACGGGTTAATAGCTGGTATTGATACTAGTAACTATACCGAGAACGAGGTTAAAATCAACGAAAATAAAGCCAAGATTAAAAAAATCGTGGACAGTCTGTTAGCCAAGTTCCCGAAAGATTTTGTAAAAGCATTTGATCTTTATGGTGCTTTTGGTCCTAAAATCGAGGTTAAGACCATAAAAGTGGAAGAAACTAAAGATGTAAATAACAACACTGATTTTGGGGTTACTTATAGTTAGTCGTATATCAAAGTACTTAAAAACCGCCCTGAGAGGGGCGGTTTTTTTGTGGGTTTAATAGTATATTTTAATACATGTAAGGTTTTTTTAACCTTGTAGTTGTTTGTTATGTGGTGGTATAGATGCTCTCTACGTATAAAGTT
>JAAXJD010000066.1 GCA_012270005.1 Flavobacterium sp.
GACAGGACCACCGGCCGCAGTAAGGTTTTTGTCTTTGTGTAATTGCCAAACGAGGAAGACTCCCGCAGGGCTATCGAGTGGCTAAACGGCGCCAGTCTGGAAGGCCGCGCTATTGTGGTTAATGAAACTGACGCAAGGGCTCAGCAACCTCAGAAAAGCCCTTTCACCCGGGGTGGGGGACGTCCTTCTTTTAACAGGGACATCTCTCAGCGCAGCTTTAACCGCGATAACAATCGTGGCGGCGGCGGCGGAGGTTACCGTAGCAACGATCGTTACAATAACGGAAACAGCGATAACCGCTTCCGTAGCAACGACCGTTACAACAGCGGTAACCGTGACAACTATCGTAGTGGCGGTTACGACCGTAACAACGATTTTAACAGGGGCGAAGGCTACGAGTAAAAACGTACGCATTCCGTTATACCTTGATGATAAAACCGGCCTTTGCGCCGGTTTTTTTATTTATTGTACCTGCATAAACCGTATGATTTTATCGCAAACCATTGCGATAAAATGTTTGTCTTTTTTAAATAAATCATTGTCTTTTTGTTTTGTAAAAGACTTTGATAAATCTACAGAACTTTGCAGTGTTAATCTTAACTGATATATGCACCCGCAAAAGTTGCTACAACGCGCCCTGCTAGTAATAGCTATTATATTCTCTACTAACCCATATATGCAAGCGCAGCAAAACCCCGCCGCGCCCCTTTCGCTAAAGCAGGCATTTGCCTTGGCAGAAACCCGAAACCGTATGGTTTTAAAATCATTGATCGAAAAAAACATCGCCGCAGAAGAAGTGGCCGAAGCCGAAGAAGCTAAACTGCCGGAGCTTGATTTCCATACGGCTTATGCACGTATTACAAATATTACCGAATTTAAATCAGGCCCCTTTGGCGGGCAAAAGGTGACCGACATCCACAATAATATGTATGATGTTACAGTAACCGGAAGCATGCCGGTATATCAGGGCAACCGTATTAATAATTCCATACAAAAAGCAAGCCTTAACCGTGAGGCAGCCGGGTATGCGGTACAAAAAGCACAAAAAGATGTAAAACTACATATAACGGCACTATACCTGGGTATGTACAAGCGTATGCAGCTGGATAAGCTTCTGGAAGAAAATGTAGCCGAAGAAAAAGAACGCCTTAAGGAAGTAAAGGCATTGCACAAAAACGGAACTATTACCAAAAACGAGGTGCTTCGGGCAGAGCTGCAACTAAAAGACCGCGAAATTCAGCTGATTAATAACCGTAAGGAACTGGAGGTAGCGTATAATGACCTTAAAACAGTGTTGCAGCTCCCTGAAGGCCAACCCATAGTTATAGATACCCTGGGGCTTGTGCCGGTTACATTAAAATACGATTTGGCTGCCCTTACCAATGCCTCGCTAACCAATGAGGAGTTTAAAATGGCCGACCGCCGTACCGAAATGAATCGAATAGAAGTAAAAAATGCCAAAGCAAACTACCTGCCCGTTATCAGCCTGTATGGTAATTATGCTTACAAGTACCCCAACTTTATGTTTTTTCCGCCCGACTGGAACGCCTACACCTTTGGCCAGGTGGGTATACAGGCCACTTATAATATTAGTGGCCTTTATAAAAACAAGAGCCGTGTAGCATTGGCTAAAGAAAAAGCAGAAGCCGCAGCACACCAGGCCGCCATTGTAGCCGATGAAAACCGAGACCGTATTTTTAGGCAATATAAACAATATGAAGAGCTTGAGGAACAGTTTAAAGTAACCGATGCCGCCCAGGTACTGGCTGCCGAAAATTACAGGCTGGTGAAACTACAATATCTTAACCAGCTGGTAGTAAGCACAGAAATGATTGACGCCGATAACGCGTTGCTTCAGGCACGGTACAACCGGATTTCGGTACGTATAGATGCAGCTATGAAATACTACGAACTACTGCACACGGCAGGGCTTCCTTTTACAGAATAATCAACACCCCATTTTAAGAGATATGAAACTTTTTCGTCCCGCTACGGCACAAGGTTACCTGCACACCATAGTTACGGCAGTGGCCACACTGTTGTTTATTTCCGGTATAGTACTGGCGTTGTGGTTCTTTTTTTACTACCGCAACCACGAGGAAACTAACGATGCACAGGTAGAACAATACATAACCCCTGTGGCAGCCCGTGTTACGGGGTATGTGGCAGAGGTGCGATACCGCGAAAATCAATTGGTACACAAGGGAGATACCCTTATTATAATAGACCCCCGCGAATACAAAGCCCGCTTAGACAAGGCACTTGCCGATGAGCTTACTGCAAAAAATGCTATTAACGTTAGCAGGGTTTCGGTACAGGCGGCGGGTGCGGTAAGCGCTATAGAACAGGCAAGGCTTTCGGGTGCACGTGCGGTTATGATTAAGGCCAAGCAAGACCTGGACCGTTACAAAGCGCTGTATAAAGAGGAAGCTACAACACTGCAACAGGTGCAGCGCATAGAAGCCGATTACCAGGCGGCGAAATCACATTACGAGGAAGTGCAGAACAGCATCCGCAGGGCGGGCTTAACCACCGCACAGGCCGGCACCGTGGTTCCTGAAACCGAAGCGCAGTATCTTGCAAAAAAAGCAGAGGCCGAAAACGCTGCACTGTTCTACTCATATACGGTAATTACTGCGCCTTATGATGGTTATGTGGGTAAGCGTACCCTGCAGCCGGGGCAACTGGTTAAGGAAGGTCAAACCCTGGTTAACATGGTAAGCAGCGAAAAGTGGGTAACGGCTAACTTTAAAGAAACCCAGCTGGCACACCTAAAAGTAGGGCAGGAGGTAACCCTGGAAATAGACGCGCTAAACGATAAAAAATATACCGGTAAAATAGAGTCGCTGTCCCCTGCCAGTGGGGCGCGGTTTTCGCTGCTCCCGCCAGATAACGCCACCGGTAACTTTGTAAAAATAGAGCAGCGGATCCCGGTAAAAATTACGCTTAGCGGCACAGC
>JAAXJD010000053.1:0-5866 GCA_012270005.1 Flavobacterium sp.
GGCAAGGAATAAGCCAATTAAAAGATACCAATATTCTTTGATAAATTCGAGAAAGGGGGACTTTGCCCCCTGTTTTCTAAAAGTTGCCATTTGTTACTTCTTTTTTACAAGTGAGTAAATTAGGTAAGCTATACCGCATATAATGACGATATTAACAACGGTTTTCTGTTTTTGGTAAAAATCTTTTATCTTTTGTAACATAATCTTTATTTTTTGTGTTGTTAGTAATTAGCGGAGCGGTAAAACACCCGATAGAGTAAAAAAAAACCAGCAGGGGAAGAACGTATTTTAAGTAATCTACCTTTACCGTTTTGTCTTTTATAGCGTCAAACGCTTTTTCGTAAGTTTCGGCAGTTATACCAGCATCTGAACCGTTTTCAACAAATACCATTGCCTTAACAATAGGTATAATAGTTTTTTTGTCAAATGTTAGTTTTTGGTTGGCTGGTATGCCTGAACGTTCGGATACAGTTTTTATATACGCTTTTGTGTTGTTACCGTCAGAGGGCGGAGCCCAAGAGGTTATAATTTCCGTAATGGTATTTTTACCCCTACCAAAGTAGGTTTTTATATTTACCATTCCAGCCCTAAGACCATAAACAAGGCTTTGAAATTGTTCGAAAGCATTGTCAGACCCCAATATTTCGCCAAGCCATTTAATACCTGTTTTGCGAATATTTAAGGGGTTATTATTCCTTATGCCCCGTGCTGCCATTGTCTGTATCTTTTTCGAGTTCGTCCGCAAGTGATCGAAGCAGTTGAATAAATGACTTTTTTAAAGCTGGCACAAGGGCGTTAAATAACGCGCCTTTAAATGCCTGTCCTATCTTTTGCATTGCTGTCTGTTATTTGTTTAACAATCTGTTTTTGCCTTTGGCGTTCCTTGAAGTAATCTACTGCCTCATGTATCACATAAGGCAGTAGCTTGTATAATAGTCTTAACATTAGCGTTTTCTTTTTAGGTAAGTGCCGAAATAACCACCGTTAGCAGCGGAGGGGTTAACAACCATAGAAATTTCACTAATGACAACTTTGCCTGTTGAAATTTGCATTGTACCCCAATAAAGCGTGCTTTGCCCTGTAGACTGGTTTAGAACCTTGCAGCGAATACCGCTAAGCCAACCTTTACCACCGTCTTTTGTGTACTTAGTAGTAACACACCCAACAGTTATAAAGCCGTATTTGGTTTTGTGCCAGCCTGAAACAAAAATATTTTCCTGACCCTGAGCGTTTTTATAGTGTTTAGGTTTTGGAACCGATTTTTTTCGGGGCATTTGTTGCATTGGTTGCCTGTATTGTTGTTGGTAAGGCTGCCTGTATTGCTGTTGTGGATAACCACCGTAATTATTGTACATAAGTGTATAATTCTGTTAATATTTCAATTAAAGGCTTAAAGTGTCTTAGTAGGTAAACAAGCGTATCTATAAAAACAACAGCGATATAGATACGCTTTTTAAACCTATCGACGCCAGCGGGCTTTTGGTTTTCTTTTTGCATAGTAGACTATACCCGCAATAACACCTACAGGTAGGAGGATTTTCCACCAATTATTTTTTAGCCAAGTTGAAGCTGAGACTTTGCCAATAGTTAAGGCAGCATCGCCAGCAGCAGCATTAGCAGCTTCGTTACCAGCAAGTTTAACCCCAGCAGCAGAAGCAGCACCACCCGCAAGGGTTTTTAGCCAAGAAAGGAAACCGTCATCATTAGAAGCAGCTTTGGCAGTCGCAGCGACCTGTTGAGCGGTATCGGGTGCTAATTCAGCATCTCCCGAAGCTACAGCGGTAGCAGCGTTTTTAGCAGTCATAGAGAGACGTTGACCAGACTTTGTAACAACATCGTAAACAGGCGCAGCACTACCAACGTTAGCGGCTTCATTAGCTACAATTTGCTCGACTTGTTTAACCTGTTTAGAGGTTGCGCCTTGTACGGCACGCCCTAATGCTTCTTTACCGATACTAAGAGCAGAAGTAGGGTTAATAGCTAAGTTAATGGCATTTTTCAGGCTTACAACTTTGGAGGCACTTTTTAAAGCACCCCCAACAGATTTACCAACTTTTTTAAAGAAACCCATACTAGTAAGTTATATCAGCGTTAGACAATAATACATTTACTACACTACCCTGAGGTTTTAAAACCTCTATTTGCGTAATAAACAGGTCAACAGATTCAGACCTTAACGGCACGACAATACGACCAAGGTACATTTTTACGCTACCGGCATTGGTTACGTATGCGATTGGGTCGCTGTCACGCATAAGGGTTTGCAACTCAAACGGGGTGTAGCGTATTTGCTCGCCGTTGCTGTAGGTTAAAACATATTCTGTTACGGTGTTGTTAACGTCGTTAATTACGGCAGTTGAAAACTCATCGGTAACAATAACCTTAGAAAAGTCTTCACTAGCCACAGTTTTACGCTCAACTTTTTTGAGGGTTCTGCCTTTGATTGGGTCTTCAAAAACGCCAACACGCCACGTGTCGGTTGTTTTAATGTTGTCTATTTTAACGTAAAGGTTTTCACCCTCGGTAAGTCGGTACGAACCCTCACCGTTGGTAATTTCACATTTGGCGATAAAACCAAAAGTTGCGTCTGCTTGTATTGCTTCACTACCATAAGTAGACTCAACTATAAAGTCGACTAAAGGTATGTTAGTAGCAATCTGCTCGTTACTGCCTGATGGGCGTTCGATGTAAACTGTTATCAATTCCGTACCATCGAGAGCAGAAAATAAAGCGGTTGAAGCTATGTAAATAGCGTGCGCGCTTTTGTTGGATTTTAGGAGCCCCGTAGAAGTAACGCCTGTACCGTGGTAAATTTGCATAGTGTTGTTTTTTTGTTAATTTTTTATATGCAAAGTTTTGCACAGGTTATAACTAGGGTTGGTAATTTTTGGTAACTTTTGGTAATAATTGGTAATATTTGGTAATTACATAAGCCCGTACTTCTCAAAATCAGCACGAAATAAAGGGCGGTCAAGACCAAGACACGCCTGTATTATTTTGTACTCTTTACAGGCAGTATTATAACAAACCCCCATAATATTGGCTAATTGTTTACGGCTGATTTTAGGATTTTCAGTTGTTGACATAATTGTATTGTGTTGTTATGTTTATTATTTGTTTATCCAACATATTGAAGTAGGCAGAGAATGCAAATTCATTAAAATAACCGCGCTGTTTTTCTTTATCCCGAAATTCGTGTACATAAAAATCATATTTGCGTTTAAACCAATCCATAAGACTATTTTCCGTTAATAACTTGTGCATTGTAAATAAGTAGGCTGTACTTTGTTTGGTGTAGTACATCCTAAATAAGCCTTTACAAACACGTTTAACGCTGGTTAGTGTGTTTAACTGCTTTTTTCGTGATACACGAGCCACGAACAAAAACGGGGTTCGTTTTAGCTTTGAGAAATCAATAAAATCATAAATGCGTTCTTTGTTTGTTTCCGTTTTGCCTGTATTATAAACCACTTCAAAATGGTTTGTACGGGCGTAGTTAAACAAGTCGACTAAATATTGATAGTTAAATATTTGCCAAGTTATAGGTTGCGTTTCGCCCTCTTTTGCAAAATTTATTTGGGCTTTATCCGCAAAAAATTTGTTGTTTAATTGATATTCAAACCGCCAAATATCCAAACCAGCGGAAGCGGTTAGACCGTTTCTGTTATGCCAGTCGGTTATATAATCTTTTTTACCCTCATCCAATAGTATAGCGTGGGTTTTGTTGTACACCCTTAAGAAGCGAGCAGCAGAGCGTTTGCCGACTGTGAACCCTGTAAATAAGCCCCTGCCCTTTGCGGTTTTGCCATAAGAAGCAAGCTGTTTTTCTCTGCCTTTGAGTAACAATGTACCAGCGTTTAAGTCGTTGTACAGGTTTCTGTACTTTATACTGTTTTCTTTCGTGTCCAAACATATATCTAAACGGTTTATTGAATGTAAATCACAGGCGTAATAGTTAACGAAAGCAGTTACCATTTCGCCCAATTCACTAAGTGTATTGCTATAAAAAAGGTGGTTTTCAAACTGAAATTGTATCAATTCTTTGTCTATAACGTTAGACCTTGGCACACTAAAGAGTTGCCCCACACGCTCGTTACAATAAAATAGGTCATAAGCGTTTTTAAATACTTTTGTGCCGTATTCTTTTTGTTCGAGGTGGAACGGTTTAACGTCATAGCCGACATTGTCAACGTAGTTTTTACGGTAGTCCAACGAGCCTTTGAAATTTAATATTAGGTAATCGATGTTTAAAAGCATAGGTTAACGATATAATTTATGGTTGCGATGAAGCGAAGAATAACCCTTTATAGTTGCATTACAAGCGGGTATTTTTTTACCACTATCATAACATCCAGCAGTACGATAATGATTTTGTATAAGAGGTAGACGAAACGTGTTTGAATAATGGGATTTTAAATTTATCTTTTGGTGTATAGTCATAATAAAGCGGTTTTAGTGAGTTGTCGAGTTAGTTGCCGTTTTACCCTACGGCAACAAAAAAAAGGCTGTTGAGAGCCTTTAAAAGGTTAATAAGGACACTTTTTTATAGGAATGTTATACTCGTGAGATAATCTTAAAGCTGTTAACTCAGGAACTTTAACAAGCTGCTCGTTAAAGAAATAAAAGAATTTAAGTCCAAGAAAATAGCCGTACTGAGCATTTTTATACAAGGAAAGTTTAAACATATAAATGAAGTATTAAGTTAAACAACAGGAAACACTAACATTACGTAAGGGAAATAACGTGAAAGCCCTGTAAAACAATTTTGACATCGTATGCCAATTACACGATCACCAATTTTTTTATATTTACAGCCATTAAATACAAATATTTGACCGTCTGAAAGCGTTTGTAATTCTACCATAATTAAAATGCGTTATTAAGTTGTGTTATAATGTTTTGTTTTGTTTAGGAGTGAAAAAAATCTATTGTTATTTGTTTGTTTTGAGTTTCACGCTCGTACAAGTTTGCAGGATATTGAGATATGACAAACTCCCTGAAAGCACGCCAAGACCACTCGGCAAACGTGGGTTTGTGTTGCTCGTAATCGAGAAACTCAAGACCCTTATCTTTATGTAAGGTTAAAGAGCAATGCTGCAACCTTATCGAGTGCGACAAGCCAAAAGGAGGGCGAACAAGGGTTTGCAGGTGTGATATAAAAGTTTCGGCGGTTGCCTGAAAATCTTTTGGAACAAATATTTTAATTTGTTGAAACAATTCTTTATCAGTCATATAGCAGTTATTTTAAGTAACTATCAATTTTGCCGTATTTTCTATACCGTAAAGTAGTTTTATACTGCTTTGTGATTTTGGCAGCTTGTAGAGCTTTATTTGCGTTTGCAGGTGTTATATATTTATGTAGCTGGTTTTGAGAAACCAAAAAACGCCTACTGTGTAAATGCAAATCGGGTTTTGGTTGATAGACTATTAAAACATCTTTCATATTAAATCGTGTTTTAATAGTTTTTGAAGCAATTCCTTGCCCGAACCAACAAAAAAGTCAAAAGTGATAGTTTTGCCAAACTTTGAAGACCAATTACAAGTTATGTAAAAGCTATCGTTATAAACATTTGACAAGTAAGTAAGGCGAACAGCATTGCCGTTATCTTTATTTACTAAAGTGAATGTTTTACCACCTGAAAAAGTTACGGTTTTGTAGTACGGGGTAATTTTGCGTATTAGGTTAGGAACGGAAAACGGTTTGTTGTGCATTTTCTGCACATAATCAACGAAAGATATTTTTTGCTTTGGCATACTCCCCTTTTTAGCAAGCAATACAAAAGTTGTAGTGTATTTTACACTTATTGTAAATTATATTTCATTGTTCAGGGTAGAAAAGAGGTTAGTGGTTATGAGTATATTTGAC
>JAAXJD010000053.1:5876-14937 GCA_012270005.1 Flavobacterium sp.
ACAATATATTTTATTATAAAAGATTTAACTGCTGATTATGAGGCACTCTTTTGGAAAGGAAAAATGAGTGTTATATAAAAAGTCCTTGTCTGTAAGTGTTTTTAAAAAAGCTATCAAATCTATTTTATCTTTATCTGACAGGATTTGCATAGACTTTAATTTCTCAGATAAAATAGCTGAATTTTTATCTAAAGCAGAATAATGATTCATCACTGCCATTAACTTTTTATAGCGCCCATCGTGCATATACGGATATGTAAATTCTACATTCCGTAACGTAGGAACTTTGAATTTTAAAGAATCTCTTACGTTACGCGTTACCTTCATACGGCCGTAATCTTTATAGTATTCATCTGTAGTTATTCCATTATTTTCAAATGCATCATTTGTAAATAATGGATCTGTATGGCATACTGCGCAGTTGTGCTTAAAAATTTTATAGCCGTTAGCTTCTTGCTCGGTAAAGTGTTCCTTACCTTGCATCACCTTATCGTATTTAGAATTTGAACTCACCAACATTATGTTAAATACACTCAAAGCCTTTAAAATCCTTTCCCCGGTAACTATCTCGCTACCATAGGCTTCTTTAAACATGCTGGTATAGTTGGGCGACTTTCTTAGCTTTTTTACAACATTCTTAAGGCTTTCACCCATTTCATCGGGACTTGTTAGCGGAGCTAAAGCCTGTACATCAAGGTGATTAACACCTCCATCCCACATGAAAGATGATGACCATGCAAGGTTAACCAATGCCGGTGCATTGCGAGTGCCTATCCTACCTTGTATACCGTGGCTTACAGTATGGTCTGTATGGGCAAAACCTGTGGCCTGCAAGTGACAGCTAGCGCAAGATATAGTACTGTCTGCAGATAAAACAGGATCATAAAACAACTGCCTGCCGAGCTTAAATTTAGCTTCTGTTACTGCATTAGTTTTAAAAGTATATTTAGGTTGGGGCCATCCATTAGGTACCTCAAAAACAAAATCATCTTTAGGGGTAAAAGCTACTAAAGAAATTAGTACAACAAAGCCCAAATATTTTAACCGATTACTCACTTAACATAAATATTTTTGTAATTAGGTCAGCCATTTGCATAGCTTCGGCGCCGGGTATATTTACGGTGCTTTTGTTTGATAAGTCTATATTTTCTAATAGTTTAGATACGTCTATATTTAGTACTATTTTTCCGGAAGTATTAGGATACAAGTAATGTAAATCTATTTGCCTTGCTGTTTGTTCATTAGGTTTATAGCCGTCTAAATGAAAAGAAAATTCATTATCGTGCGTTTTACAAACCGGGCTTGTACCTTCAATTTTAAAATTAATATAACCGCTTTGCCAAGACCAGTACATACCGCTGGATGGATCGAGATCTCCACTTAAAGCACCGGCTGTATTTGCTTCAACAAGAACACCAACTTTAAAATATACAGACCTGATTGCCGGGTTCCCTGAAATTGACATTATACGCTGTAAACTCGCCTTTTCATCTAAATCTATTAGCCAGCAATCATTACTTTTTATCTCCGTTCCATTTACAAGTACCACTCTAAAATCTGAAACAAAGAACTTTAGCGCAGTGACCGAAAAATTTCTATTTCGCTCACTGCTGTACATTTTACCTGGTTCTAAAATGTTTTTGCCAACCATAGGCTGAAAAACTATATTAGAAAGTTGCTGTGAAAAATGCTTGTTAACAGCACATAACAACAATAAAGTTAAAAACCGCTTCATGGTCTTCCGTGAGGTGGCCTTGGCCCAAACATTTTAGGAAACTCCGGAGCCATATTTTCAAAATCGGCTTTTTGCTGGCTGTTGCAAAGCTTTTTTATAGCTTCAAAATGCGTAAAATGGGTTTCCTCAATTTGCCTTTGCAATTTGTTTATTCCAGTAATAAGATTTTCTTTTTCCTGATCGGTATAGCTTTGTTGTAACAAAGCATAAAGTTTTTGTTTGTTTTCCCGTATAGCTTTGTCAAGCGCGTCAACTTCAGACCGATGTTGCTTTATCAGTGTGTCATACTGTTTTATTTGCTCAGGCGAAAACTGTAGCGCTTCAATAATTATTTCTCTCGGGCGTCCCCTACCCGGCCCGTCTGGTCCGCCCATACCAGGCATACCTTCATGCGGGTGATGGCCAAAAAACATACTGCCAATAAGAGTAAGGTTTAAAATTACAAGTACAATAAGGGCCCCCGTTAAGAGTGTTGTCTTTTTCATGTCCATTTACAAATTAATACAATTGATTGTTGTCGGAAAATGGATTGTCTGTTTGACTACCTTGCGGTATAACATCAACTTGTTGTTCATTTTTAGTAACAATAAGCCGAAGGTTAAGCGCGATTAACAGTACTATAGTAGCTGCAACCGCCCAAACGGTTTTGATATCTACAGTATTATACCCCATGGCCTTTTTGCGTATATCCTGAAGCAAAGATTCCCTGGGAGATAACTTGTTTAGGTTATCTACACTGTTTAGTACATCATCAATCCATTGTTCCCTTTCCATATTTGTATAGACGAGTTAATTTATTTTTTCCTGCGGTATTCTTTAAATTTTTCTCCCAGCTTTTCCCTTAGTGTTTTTTTTGCCCTTACCTGTAACGACTCTACAGCCGAAATACTGGTTTCCATAACCAATGCAATTTCCGGGTTGCTCAAACCTTCCAGCTTGGAAAGCAAAAAAGCCGTACGTTGATTTTCGGGAAGCTGGTTTATCACTGAAAATAATAACGCTGATTTTTCTTTATGCTCTAATATTACCCCGGGGTGTTCTGTGTTTTTTACAGCCAGATATTCTTTCTCAGAGGTACTTTTTTTTCCAAAGATAAAGAACCTCTTTTTACTATTTTTTCGTCTTATAAAATCAAGGGACGTGTTTACAGTAATACGATATATCCAGGTTTTAATGCTGGAATCATGGTTAAAATCCTCTATGGTGTTATATACTTTTACAAAAACGTCCTGTGTAATTTCTTCAGCATCTTCGGTATTTAGTACATAATGCAAAGCGAGATTGAATACCATAAGGCGGTACTCAAAATATATCTGGTTAAAAGTGTAGCTTTGCTGCATGAAATTATTTTCAAAAAAGCGAAAGTAATAATAAAACGTTTAACAAAAAATTAAGATTTTTATTTTGTTATTAAACCATATTATCGAAAAAAAGTTTGAAGTTATCTGTTTTGAAGATGATTCATTAGCATATAAGGATTTTGAAAGGTGTGCATTTACAGGCTGCGATTTTACCGATGCCAGTTTTCTGGGCACAGCTTTCATAGATTGTACCTTTAACGACTGTACCTTTAACGACGCAAAAATTAATTACGTAGGATTTAGGGACGTGCATTTTACTAACTGCAATTTTACTAATGTAAACTTCGCCATGTGCGACAGCCTGTTGTTTGCTTTTGGCTTTACAAACTGCATATTGGATTACACCAAATTTTACGGTTTAAAGATGCCCCGCACAATATTCAGCTCATGCAGTATTATAGCTGCAGATTTTATGGCAGCAGACCTTACAGGTGCTACTTTTAATAATTGCAACCTGCACAAAAGTACCTTTATAGGTACCATAGCTAATAAAGCTGACTTTTCAACGAGCACTTACTTTACTATAGACCCTGAAAAGAATAAATTAAAAAAGGCCATCTTTAGTAAAGAAGGCCTTAAAGGATTGCTCACAAAATATGATATTACGGTGAAATAACATCAGCTTTTGTAAGCTTTTAATATTGTAATTTCAAAACTGGTATTACTGGCAAATAAATGGAGCGTACTGCCTTCGGGCAGGTTCCATGCTTCATTAATTTTAGACCTCCCGCGTATGATAGATTTATATAAACCATCAAGGTTGTCCCGGCTACCATCGTTTATTTTTGTTAGATAGATATCCGGCTCATTGGAATCTTCTTCATTTTGCAGCAAAATCTGGCTGCTAAACGCCAGTAGGTCAGACAGTCCTTTTTCTGTCATTTCAAATTTCATTACAACATCGGTTTTATTGCTGAGTTGCAACCATTTGTTATATACCGGCGTGTTACTGTTAAACGGGCCGGAAACTTCAATTCCGTATGAACCAAATGTTTGTCCGTAAGACACTGCACTGAACATCAGTAGTAAAAATAAGATACGTTTCATGGTTATTGAGATTTAATGTTAAAACAACAAACTACAACAACCTTGCTAAAACAATACCAATAAACTTAAGGTTAGCTTAATTACTAAATACAGTAATTCGCTTATACCTTTACGTTATGGTTCTTTCTTATTCTGCTCAGGCTTTCAGGTTGTATTCCCAGATAAGACGATATATGCTTTACAGAAATCTTGCTGGACATTTCGGGTTTAAATGACATCAGCTTTAAATAACGTTCTTCAGCCGATAAAGACATAAGATCCATTTCTTTTCTCAGTCGTTTTACGTATTGCAACTCCGCGATTATGCGCCCGAAATTAGCGGCACTAACCGATGTACTATAACCTTCTTTTAATAAATTAAATGGAAGTATTGCCACTTTGGCCTCGCTAAGCAGCTCTATAGTAATAAGGCTCGGTTCTCCTGTAATCAGCGAATAATAACCGGTAACAAAATCACCTTCAAAATGAAAGTCGATGGTAAACTCTTTATCGTTTGCTACAAAATAATTACGGCTGATTCCTGATAATAAGAAGTAGACCTTATCTTCACGGTCACCTTCTTTTACGAGTATATCACCCTTTTTACAGTCTTTTATGGTGATAAGGCTCTCACCCTTATTCCAGGTTTCGTTGTCTATAGGATAATAGGCATCTATAGCATTTCTCAGCTTTTCAAGTTCTCTCATGGTATTTTTTGGGTTGGGGGCATGGGGGCGCCAAAAATAAATCCTGCTTCGCGAGGGGCATTTCGCAAAGCAGGACAATACTATTTAAAAAACAAAGATAGGACGTTCGCTCATCATATCATTTACAGCATCTGCCACTTCTTCAAGCACAGCTTCGTCTGTATGGTTTGTAATAACTTTATCTATAAGTTCCACAATGGTTTCCATGTCAGCCTCTACAAGGCCACGTGTTGTAATTGCAGCAGTACCCACACGGATACCTGAAGTTACAAATGGCGACTTATCGTCAAACGGAACCATATTTTTATTTACGGTAATTTCGGCTTTTACAAGGGCATTTTCAGCTTCTTTACCGGTAATGTTTTTATTACGCAGGTCTATAAGCATCATGTGGTTATCTGTACCGCCACTTATAATATCATAGCCACGTTTTATAAACGCGTCAGCCATAACTTTAGCATTTTTTTGAAGCTGCATGGCATAACGGAAAAACTCATCTGAAAGCGCTTCGCCAAATGCTACCGCTTTCGCAGCAATAATATGCTCCAGCGGCCCGCCCTGGTTACCGGGGAAAACAGCAAGATCAAGTAATGCAGACATCATACGCACTTCCCCTTTCGGAGTTTTATGACCCCATGGGTTCTCAAAATCTTTACCCATAAGTATCATACCGCCACGAGGCCCACGAAGGGTTTTGTGCGTAGTTGTAGTTACTATGTGGCAATGAGGAATAGGGTCGTTCATAAGCCCTTTGGCAATAAGCCCGGCAGGGTGGCTAATATCAGCAAGCAGAATAGCACCTACACTGTCGGCAATTTCCCTGAAACGGGCAAAGTCCATATCGCGGCTGTAAGCTGAAGCCCCGGCTATTATTAGTTGCGGTTGTTCAGCAGTAGCTATTTCCTGAATTTTATCATAGTTAAGGCGTCCGGTTTCTTTTTCTACGCCATAAAAAGCAGTTTTATAAAGCCTTCCTGAAAAGTTTACCGGAGAACCGTGCGTAAGGTGACCACCATGAGCCAAATCAAAACCAAGTATTTTATCACCCGGTTTAAGGCATGCATGAAATACAGAAGCATTAGCCTGAGAGCCGCTGTGTGGCTGCACATTAGCATACTCAGCACCAAACAAAGCCTTAGCCCTGTCTATGGCTACCTGTTCTATAACGTCTACCACTTCACAACCGCCGTAATAACGCTTGCCCGGATATCCTTCAGCATATTTATTTGTAAGTACAGATCCGGCAGCTTCCATTACCTGTTCGCTTACAAAGTTCTCAGAGGCAATCAGTTCAAGCGCGTGTATTTGCCTGTGCTGATCTTCAAGAATTAAATCGAAAATTTGTTAGTCGAGTTGCTTTTTATAATTTTTAGTTAATTTGTTGTCAAAAGTACAAAAAACGTTTGGTAAAAAACCAGAGGAAAGTATATTTGATAAAAAGAAAATACATTAACAAATACAACAAACACAAACTAATAATATGCCTTTATCAGCAAACGATATTACAAGAAAATCATGGCTTAACGTACCTAAAGACAGTGATTTCCCAATACAGAACATACCATTTGGCGTTTTTATTACCAAAGACGATGTGGTAACCATAGGTACCCGAATTGGCGACTATGCCATAGACCTGGGCGCCCTGCAGCAGCTTAACTATTTTGAAGGTATAGAGCTTACCGATGATATGTTTATGCAGGACACGCTTAACGATTTTATAAGCGATGGTAAAAAAACATGGCGCGCGGTAAGAAACCGCATTGCAGAAATTTTTGATGAAAACAATACCACACTGAGAGATAATGAAAAACACAGGGAAACGGTGATCTTCCACATTACAGATGTGGAAATGCAACTTCCTGTTCTTATAGGCGATTATACCGATTTTTACAGCAGTAAAGAACACGCTACAAATGTGGGTAAAATGTTTCGCGACCCGGAAAATGCCCTCCTGCCTAACTGGCTGCATTTGCCTGTAGGTTATCATGGGCGTTCTTCTACCATAGTGCCCAGCGGCATACCGGTACACAGGCCTATGGGGCAAACGCTGCCAAACGGAGAAACCCAACCAGTATTTGGCCCGAGCCGTCTGGTAGATTTTGAGCTTGAAATGGCTTTTATCACTACAGATGCTAATATCATGGGCGAATGTGTGCCTGTAGAGGAAGCAGAAGAACACATATTCGGGTTAGTACTGTTTAACGACTGGAGTGCCCGCGATATTCAGAAATGGGAATATGTGCCACTAGGGCCATTCCTTGCCAAGAACTTTGCATCCTCTATGTCGCCATGGATTGTAACGCTTGATGCATTAGAGCCATTCCGTGTAGAAGGCCCTGCGCAAGATCCTAAGCCGCTGGAGTACTTACAGCAACAAGGCGCTCATTCTTTTGACATAAACCTCCAGGTAGCCATTCAGCCAGAAGACGCTGAAGAAACCGTAATAAGCAACAGTAACTTTAAGTACATGTACTGGAGCATGGCGCAGCAACTGGCGCACCATACTATTAACGGTTGCCGTGTAAACAGTGGCGACCTTATGGGTAGCGGTACCATATCTGGGCCTACCCCCGACAGTTTTGGCTCAATGCTGGAACTTACGTGGGGCGGTAAAAACCCGATAACCCTAAAAGACGGTACCGAGCGTAAATTCATTAACGATGGCGATTCTGTAATTATGCGCGGCTACTGCCAAAATGATGAGATTCGCATAGGATTTGGTGAAGTGTGCAGTAAGCTACTGCCGCCTGTTTCTAAAAAATAATGTTAAATAATAAGTACGCGCTGTAATAAGGGCGTATTTTTTTATTAAAAATTTTATTTTTTATTATTATCCCCCCCTTTTTATAGGGTATTCTCAAAAGTTACGTGTTTTAAATAAAATAACTCCCCTCCTATTATCAAATAAATTAACTTTGCAACCGTAAATAAAGCTGAAACGCCCTTACACAACTAGTGTTCACTTTTATTTGATTAAGGAATTGAAAACTTCAACTGTTTTTATATCGCTTGTAATTGGGGAACTTGCTTATATAAGCAACCTTAATTCTTTCTTGAGCCCAAGGCGCTTCAGGCCGTAACGGTCTGCTTTATATTTGGGTGGGTCCGTCCTGCCCGTATCTTTCGAAACTATCCTATTTATTTTACTGATTTTTATATACTTTATTTCTTAAGCTGAAATGAATATATCTATTATAATAGCCGGCGAAGAGCACTATAAGTTCGCACAGCAAATTGTTGACACTATGTATGAGTCAGCAATACAACGTGGTACAGGTATAGCTAAACGTACGCCGGAATACATCATCGAAAAGATGAAACACAAAGACGCTGTAATTGCTGTTGCAGATGGTAAGTTTGCGGGTTTCTGCTACATAGAAAGCTGGAGCCACGGTAAATTTGTGGCAAACTCCGGCCTTATAGTACACCCTGATTTTCGTCAGCACGGCCTTGCCAAGAAAATCAAGGAACGTGTGTTTAACTATTCCCAGGAAAAATATCCGGGTGCCAAGATATTTGGTATTACAACCGGCCTTGCGGTTATGAAAATTAACTCAGACCTGGGTTATAAGCCTGTACCGTTTAGCGAACTGACCGATGATCCTTCGTTTTGGAAAGGATGCAGCGGGTGCAATAACTACGATATACTGCAACGCAAAGAGTACAAAATGTGCCTTTGTACCGGGATGTTGTACGAGCCTGCCGAGAAAAAAAACAAACAAGAAGATTCCAAATACGATTTTAATCAAAAAGTGCTGGCCCGCCTTAAAAGCATAAAGCAGGCACTTTTCCTTAAAAAAGAAAAAGACAATGAGTAAAAAAGTGGTTTTGGCATACAGCGGAGGTTTAGATACTTCGTACTGCCTTAAGTACCTGAAGAACGAACTGGGGTATGAGGTTCATACCATACTGATTAATACCGGTGGCTTTGGCGAAGATGAGTTGCAGGCCATAGAAAAGCGCGCCTATGAGTTGGGCAGTGCTAACCACCTTAACCTTGATATTATAGACAAGTACTATGAAAAAGCGATTAAATATTTGGTTTATGGCAATGTGCTAAAAACCAATACCTATCCACATTCGGTAAGTGCAGAACGCGTATTCCAGGCGTTGGAAACGGTAAGATATGCTAAGAAAGTGGGATCTTAAGATATCTATCATGGTAGACCAGGAGCGTGAAATTACCAAATACGTTTAGACCTGGACTTAAAGACCAAAGCGACAGAAATGGA
>JAAXJD010000152.1 GCA_012270005.1 Flavobacterium sp.
GTGAGGCACCAGATCCTAAGTCTGGCGTGTCTACCAATTTCACCACACCCGCAGGTTAGTAATACTTGACAGTGTTTGTTTCATTATTACGAGTGCAAATATACGGCAGTTTTCTGAATATGCAAGAAAAAGGAGCAAAAAATAATTATTATTTTTTCTGTACATTTGGCTTAAAATCGTATATATCTCATAATAAATGGATAACATAAAAAATTATGTCGGCCAAAACAAAGACCGATTTATAAACGAACTGATTGAACTGCTTAAAATACCATCGGTTAGCGCAGATAGCGCCTACAGCCAGGATGTAATTAACACCGCAGATGCGGTACTTAACAGCCTTAAAGCGGCCGGATGCGACAAAGTAGAACTTTGCGAAACACCGGGCTACCCTATTGTATATGGTGAAAAAATCATAGACCCTGCCCTGCCTACCGTATTGGTTTACGGCCATTATGATGTTCAGCCAGCCGACCCGATTGAACTTTGGACCTCCCCTCCTTTTGAACCGGTAATTAAAAAAACGGAGCTACATCCTGAGGGTGCCATCTTTGCACGCGGTGCCTGCGATGACAAAGGCCAGATGTTTATGCACGTAAAGGCGCTGGAATACATGGTACAAAACAACAACCTGCCGTGCAACGTAAAGTTTATGATTGAGGGAGAGGAAGAAGTAGGATCGCCAAGCCTTGCCTGGTTTGTAGAGCGCAACCAGGAGAAGCTTAAAAACGATGTTATCCTGATTTCAGATACCGGAATGATAAGCAACGAGCAGCCGAGCATTACTACCGGCCTGCGTGGCCTTAGCTACGTAGAGGTAGAGGTTACCGGCCCTAACCGCGACTTGCACTCAGGCCTGTATGGTGGTGCTGTAGCTAACCCTATTAATATACTGGCAAAGATGATTGCCAGCCTGCACGACGAAAACAACCACATTACCATACCGGGCTTCTACGACAAAGTAGAGGAACTAAGCCGAGAGGAGCGCGACGAAATGGCAAAAGCGCCATTTAGTATTGACGCTTACAAAAAAGCACTTGATATAGAAGATGTATATGGCGAAGCTACGTATACGACAAACGAGCGCAACTCTATCCGCCCTACGCTTGATGTAAACGGTATTTGGGGTGGCTACACCGGCGAAGGTGCTAAAACCGTTATTGCCAGCAAGGCCTATGCGAAAATATCTATGCGCCTTGTACCTGCCCAGGACTGGAACGAAATCACCGAACTGTTTACCAAACATTTTACAGCTATAGCACCAAAAGGTGTAAAAGTAAAAGTAACGCCACACCACGGCGGTCAGGCGTATGTAACCCCTATAGATAGCATTGGCTACCAGGCAGCTGCTAAAGCATACGAAGAAAGCTTTGGCGTTAAGCCTATCCCGGTACGTTCAGGAGGTTCTATTCCTATTGTAGCGCTGTTTGAAAAAGAACTTAAAAGCAAAACGATAATGATGGGCTTTGGTTTAGACAGTGATGCTATTCACTCACCAAACGAACACTACGGTATTTTCAACTACCTTAAAGGAATTGAAACCATTCCGTTGTTCTACAAACATTTTACGGAGCTTTCGAAATAAGTCTGCAGTCTCAGTCGCAGTTCACAGTAAAAAACTGAAGAACTGCGACTGAGACTGCCTACTAAAAATGCACCTACGACTGTAAACTAAATTTCGTATTTTTGGCTTTACGTTTTAAAACAACAGGTGCCGCTTCATGAAAAAAACACTGTTTTTATTTCCTTTTGCCTTTATAATAGGTTCCTGCAAGTATTTTGATAAGCAGGTACCCGATGAGGACAAGTTGTTACAGCAACGGCTGGAACAAATCAACTGGAAACAGGTAAGCAGCTACCCGTCTGTATCTGAATGTGATGCTATTACCGACAAGGAACTGAAAAGGGATTGTTTTTTTTCCACCATGGCACGCCTGGTTCAGGAAAAGTTGGGTGCCGACACCATAGCCATGCTGCACCCGTGTATGGATACCATTAACATGAAGGTTACTGTATACCCCGATTCCAGGATTGTTTTTGAGCCGCAATTCCCGGCAGACAGCACTACGTATAACCGGGCAAAATTTGACAGTATTATAAAATCGCGTCTTGTTGATTTCCCGAAAGTAGAGCCTGCACAAAAGGAAGGAATCCCGGTAACGAGCCAGTTTATTATTCCCATACTGCTGGATGTGGCGCAGTAGTTTCTACTGCCACCTCCTGCAAGGTCTTTCCGACCTTTTAGGTTTAAAATTGCAACCATAAAAACACCTACAAGGTTTTTAAAACTGTGCAGGAACAGTTAAACCTTCCTCTGAAATGTAAGTACAAAATAACTTCCCACTATTACGGGCAACACTATGTTTAGCATCCATTGCAGGGTAGCGGCAAGTACTACAATCCATTCGTCTACGCCTATTTTACCGAAAAAAAATACCGCTACACTGCCCCGCACCGCAAAGTCGATAAAGGTAAAATTGGGTAATGATGAACCTAAAAAGTAAATTCCCGCTATGGCAGGCAGCATAATATACGACGGCACGGCAACATCAAAAAGTACAAAGAGCAAATAGTGTTGCAACACAATACACGAATACCTCAGCACAGCATACAGCATATTTTTGCGATGAACACTTTTGGGTAGCTCCTGTATTTTTTCAATAAGGCGCTGTATGGAATAGCCTTTAATGGTAATTTTCCTGGACGCGAAAACAATCCCCACAACTACCACTATCCCTAACAGAATTAAGAGCAATAAGCTATTCGGGATTATACTGTACATTGCGTTAAACACAACGAGTCCGGTAATTCCTGCCAGCACTGCAATGATCATTTGCACACCATTACAAATAAGATTTAGGAACACTACCTGCCCCGCTTCTTCCTTTTTATAATAAAAAGCCTTGGCGGCATACTCCCCCAACCCGTTCGGGGTGAAAATAGCTGCTGTAACAGCTGCCAGTACCTGAGCCGCTGACTTACCTAATGATATAGGCCGTAACGTACCCGAAAGTGCCTTCCATTTCAGCACCTCTAAAAAGCGGTTCATAACGGTAAGAAACAGTATGGCTGCAATGATTAGTGTAGCACCTTTTCTGTTTATGGCATCTGACAAACGCTCGGGGTTAAACTGATTGCCATCGGAAAGGCGGTTGTATATAAAATAAAACGCGCCGCCCACTACCAATATTTTGGCAATAAACACAAAGAATTGCTTAGTTTAGTAGGGCAGGGCGTTCCTCCTCTCAACAGTAACAAAATTACCTTGGCAAGCGAACGTATTATATTAGGCATCGACCCCGGCACCACCATTATGGGCTTTGGCATTATTAAGGTGGTGAATAAAAACATGCAGTTTATTCAGCTGAACGAACTTAACCTGAGCAAATACGACGACCATTACCTAAAGCTGAAACTCATTTTTGAGCGCACTATAGAGCTTATAGAAACCCACAACCCCGACGAAATAGCTATTGAAGCTCCCTTTTTTGGCAAAAACGTACAGAGTATGCTAAAGCTTGGCAGGGCACAGGGCGTAGCTATGGCGGCGGGGCTTTCGCGCCAGATACCCGTTACCGAATACGAACCCAAGAAAATAAAAATGGCCATAACCGGAAACGGTAACGCCAGTAAAGAGCAGGTAGCCAAAATGCTGCAACAGCTCCTTGGTTTAAATGAACTCCCTAAAAACCTGGACAGTACCGATGGGCTTGCCGCTGCAGTGTGCCATCATTTTAATACGGGCAAGGCTACTGTAGCCGGTAAAAGCTACAGCGGATGGGACGCCTTTTTAAAGCAAAACCCAGACAGGGTAAAATAAGGCACAGAACTCATGGCGGGCATATACATCCATATACCATTTTGCAGGCAGGCGTGCCATTACTGTGACTTCCATTTTTCTACTTCTATGAAAAAACGGGAAGAAATGGTGCAGGCTATAGCCCGGGAAATTGCGTTGCGAAAAGATGAACTGGGTAACGAAACCATAGAAACCATTTACTTTGGCGGAGGTACACCATCGGTTTTAACGAATGAGGAAGTCCGGTTGCTGATTGATACCGTGTACCAAAACCATACGGTTATTGAGAATCCTGAAATTACCCTTGAAGCCAATCCGGATGATTTAACACCCGCACGAATTACCGAATTACCAAATTACCGCATTAACCGTCTGAGCATTGGCGTACAGTCGTTTTATGAGGAAGATTTACAAATGATGAACCGTGCGCACAATGCCTCACAAGCCGAAGCCTGCCTTACAGAAGCCGTAAAGCATTTTGATAACATTACACTCGACCTGATTTACGGTATCCCCGGCATGAGTAACGAACGCTGGATGCAGAATGTACAAAAAGCACTATCGTTCGGCATTCCGCATATATCAAGCTATGCACTCACTGTGGAGCCAAAAACTGCTTTGCACACCTTGGTAAAAAAAGGAATTATAGCCGCACCGAGTGATGAGGCTGCACACGAACAGTTCCTCCTACTTGCCGACCGATTGCAACAGGAAGGCTTTGTGCATTATGAGCTGTCTAACTTTGGCAAGCCGGGTTACTTTAGTAAAAACAATACCGCATACTGGCTGGGCAAAAAATACATAGGCATAGGGCCATCGGCGCACAGCTATAACGGCACACACCGCAGCTGGAATATAGCCAATAACACGCTGTATTTAAAGGCTCTTGCCGAAGACAAACTTGCCTTGGAAACCGAAGAGCTTACCCCTGCCGACCGTTACAACGAATACGTAATGACGGGGTTGCGCACCATTTGGGGTGTAGATGTGAAAAGGGTTAAGAATGAATTTGGCACAACGTACTCGGATTACTTGCTTAAAGAAGCTACGCCGTTTGTAGCACAGGGGCTGCTTTCGTTTGAAAACAATACCCTAACTACTACCCGCGCCGGAAAGTTCCTTGCAGATGGCATAGCCAGCGATTTGTTTTTTGTAAATTTGGATTGAATTGTGTCACGGAGCTTCACAGAGAAGTCACGGAGTTACACAGAGAAACCTAATGATGCAAACCAGTATTCAACACAACAACAAAAGCTTTAAGGTTGATTTTTCATCACCCATAGATATATCGCTACCCATAACCGCCGATGGCAAAAACCCCATAGCGTGGTATCTTGGCCAACCGGAAATCAGTCCCGTTACTATGGGCGACTGGACCGGACAGGTGGCTAAGGGATCATCGACCAACTTTAATAACATAGCCTTTAACCCACACGCGCACGGCACGCATACCGAATGTTTGGGGCATATAACCCGTGATTTTTTCAGTATTAATGGTGCGCTAAAAACATTCTTCTTTGTAGCGGAGCTTATTTCGGTTACGCCCGAAGACAAGGATGGTGATTTGGTGATTACCAAAGCCCACGTAGAAACAGCCCTTAAAAATAAAGAACCCGAAGCGCTTGTAATACGAACCCTGCCAAATACCGAAGACAAAAAGCACAAAAACTACAGCCATAGCAATCCGCCCTACTTAGAGGAAGCTGCCGCTAGGTTTATCCGCGAAACTGGCATTAGCCACTTGCTCATCGACCTGCCCAGTGTAGACCGTGAAGAAGATGGCGGCGCACTCCTGGCCCACAAGGCATTTTGGAACGTAAAAAACACGCACAACCTCAACGCTGACGCACGCCATAACGCTACAATTACAGAATTGGTTTTTGTTCCCGATACAGTGCAGGATGGCACCTATCTGCTGAACCTGCAAATAGCCAGTTTTGATAACGACGCCAGTCCGAGCAAGCCGGTACTTTACCAATTATTTTAATTGATGGATTTTAAATTTCGAATGTTATGAAACAACTGATACAGTTAGAGGAAGCAGCATTATTTGCATTGGGTATATACGGGTTTAGCCTGCTGCCTTTTGCATGGTGGTGGTTTTTACTACTTATCCTTGTACCTGATTTTTCAATGATAGGCTACCTCGCCGGGAATCGTGCAGGTGCCTGGGTATACAACCTGTTTCATCACAGGGGTATTGCTGTGGCAGTGTACCTTTTGGGTTGTTACATGGCAAACGCCAATGTACAGTTGGCCGGTGTAATGCTCTTTGCCCACAGTAGCATGGATAGGATGTTTGGCTACGGCCTGAAATATGAAAGCGGTTTTAAATTTACACACCTTGGAGAGATAGGGAAGAATTAACCTTAAACCACAATACTGAACAATAAACTTTAAAGAAAATGGACATAGAGATAAGCAAAGATAAGTCAAGGTTAGATATCGCTTACATGCAGGCTTTTCTCACCAAAGCCTACTGGGCAAAAGGACGTACTATTGAAGAAGTAAGGGTTACTGTAGAAAATTCGGTTTGTTATGCCATATTTTTAAACAATGAACAAATAGGTTTCGCCAGGGTAGTAACTGACTTTACGGTTTTTGCATATCTTATGGACGTGTTTATTGATGAAAAGCACCGTGGAAAAAGTTACTCAACGGCATTGATGGATTTTATTATGAACGATCACGAACTGGCAAAAGTAAAAATATGGCGCCTGGCTACTACCGATGCTGCTTTCCTGTACCGGAAATTTGGTTTTACACCGTTGAAAAATCCTGAAAAAATGATGGAGAAAATAGTGGACAACAAATAGAAGATTTTTCACTTTAAGACTTTAAAACTTTCGACTTTATGACCATAACCGATTTATACGATTACTGCCTTAACAAGCCCGGCGTCACCGAGCATTTTCCGTTTGATGAAGATACGCTGGTGTTTAAGGTGGGAGGGAAAATGTTTGCCCTTTCATCATTATCTGAATGGGAAAAAGGCAATGCTACTATTAACCTGAAGTGCGACCCTGACCGTGCCGAGGAACTCCGTGCAGAATACGAGGGCATAAAGCCCGGCTACCATATGAGCAAGGTGCATTGGAACACCGTAACCGTAAACAGCGACGTACCTGCAAAATTACTTCGGGAGCTTATAACCCACTCGTACGAACTGGTGTTTAACAGCCTTACTAAAAAACTTAAGTCTGAAATATCAGGCACATAAACACTATAATCCAAACTACATATAACCCAAATAACCTCATTTTATGCAAACAATTACGGAAGCCTTTGTAACTTCTGAAGTTAAAAACGGCATAGCCACCGTTACGTTTTTTCATCCGCAGGGCAACTCCATGCCGGGTGTACAACTGGCACGTCTGGCTGCCGAAATCACCACACAGGGCGAAAACCCAAACGTTAGCGTAATTATCCTGAAAAGCGCAGGTGAAAAAGCATTCTGCGCAGGTGCCTCGTTTGATGAACTGCTGTCTATAACCAACGAACAGGATGGCAAGGCATTCTTTTCAGGGTTTGCCAATGTAATTAACGCTATGCGTAAAGCACCTAAACTCATTATAGCCCAAATTCAGGGGAAAGCCGTAGGCGGTGGTGTAGGCCTTGCCTGTGCCGCTGATTATACTTTAGCTACCGCAGCAGCTTCGGTAAAGCTAAGCGAACTTACCATAGGCATAGGCCCATTTGTCATTAGCCCGGCGGTAGAGCGAAAAATAGGTACTTCGGCCTTTATGCAAATGACCATGAACGCTACCGAGTTCTATAGCGCACAATGGGCTAAGGAAAAGGGTATGTTTGCCGAAGTTTTTGAAACGATAGCGGAACTAAATTTGGCAACGAATACACTTGCTGAAAAACTTTCTACCTACAACCCCGAAGCCATGCGCCTGCTAAAACAAATAGCCTGGCAGGGCACCGAAAACTGGGACACGCTCCTTGCCGAACGCGCACAAATGAGCGGTTCGCTGGTACTGAGCGATTTTACTAAGGAAGCGCTAAATAAGTTTAAAGGTTTGTAGTTTAATGGTTTATAGTCCCGGGCGTAACCATGAACTATAAACCATAAACAAAATAACCGCAAAAGCTTCGCTTTTGCTACATTACACTTTTCTGTTTTTCGCTAAAGCGGTCGGTGTGCGTACGCAGCATATCGAGCGCTTTTTGCTTTTTATGTTCGTAAAGTTCGCGGTCGGTACGAATATCAGCATACACATCATCATAAATTGCAGCATCTGTAGACTGCAGTAGTTGGCGTTGATGGGTATCCATAGCCAAATTAGAGCGCATGGCAGCCTCGATATCTTCCAGCTTAAAGTCGTACTCCCCTTTTGGCGAAAGCAGCTTGGCTATAATAGGCGATGTTTCTATAGCCAGGAACAGCAGCATAATAAACAACGACGGCAAAAACGGCAGCTTATTCAACGCATTAATGCGTGCCATAAGTCCGTCAAAACCATCAATTATAGGCTGGGTTTCGGTTATTTTTTTATCCAAATCCGCCTGAAGCACTTTACCTGCTTTTTCGTTTTCGGCTATTTTGGCTTCGTTGCGTTTGCGTAGGCTGTCCAGTTGTTGCTTGGCATCATCATGGCTTGCGCGTTTTTCTTTGTAAATCGGGCCTTTACCCATTTTTATGGTGCCGGCTGTACCCTCGGCTGCGGTTATGTACGAACTGTACAAACCTGCCACTTCCTTTTCCTTACGGGCTATTTCGGCACGCAGGCTATCGGTTTGGGCTTTGTTTTTATCCAGGTCGGTTTTATAAAAGGTACTCACCTGCTTTTTATTGGCAATAGCCATATCGTTTTTTTCCTTAAGGAGCTGGGCGTTGATTTCCTTCTCGAAAATCTTAATCTCAAGGGGTTTGCTGATTACTATGGCTATAATGATTGCCAATACAATACGTGGTGTAGCTTGCAGCAGCTCTTGCCTGAATTTATCGCGCTTGCGGATGGTAGAAACGATAAACCTGTCCAGGTTAAAGATAAGCAAGCCCCACACAAACCCGAAGAATGCTGCCGTATACACGTTATCAAACACCGTATACAGTGCATACCCCGAGGCTATCCATGCCAGGAGTGCTGTGAAGAATACGGTGGCACCAATACCCGCGTATTTATTTTGTTCACCATTAGAACACGTGCCAATGATGTTTTTATCTGCTCCGGAGCAGATAATAAAAAATTGTTTCAACATAGTACTGAACGTTTTTGTTTTTGATGATTGATGATGATGATACTGCAAAGATAACGTGATTTTAACTACAAATGTTATAAAACGCTGATACGAATTACGTTAAAAAAAATATCCGCCCGGTGTGGGCGGATGTTACGTAGTTAAAAACTTTGCTGTATTAAGCCTTTAAATTTACTGTTATAGGCAAGGCGTATGATGTACGTACCGCGGCACCTTTTACCTTACCGGGATTCCATTTAGTGGTAATGGTTTTAAGTGCACGGATGGCTTCATTACCCAGTCCATACCCGGGATCTCTTAAGATTTTAAAACCCGACATACTGCCATCGGTTTCTATAACAAATTGAACATAAACCCTTAGTGGTTTATCCTCTTTTACGTCGGGCACTCTAAATTCTTTATTAACAAGCTTCATAAACTCCCCAATACCCCCCGGAAACTCAGGCTGCGGATCTAAATCTGCAAAGTTGTACACTGGCTGTTGGTCTGCCGTAGCTTTATCCTTCATTGAGCCTACATTACCACTAGAAGCTAAACCTGCCTTATGAACACCTTTTTCTTCCTTCTTAGAATCACTTTTCTTTAACGGTGAGGCAGCAACTTTTTTGCCCTGTTTTAAAGCAGTGCTCTTAGTTTTTAATGGTGCTGACTGGGAAGCGGAAGCCTTTTTTGGTTTTGATAATGTGGCTTCTGTCTTTGAAACCGGGACACTTTGTGCTTCAACTTTTACCGAAAAAATTAATACAAGAGCGGCAAACACGGGCAATACGCTTGCCTGTAAAAGTGCTGCTTTTAAACGCGTGGTGGTTTTTGTCATCATAATAAAACGTTTTTTGGTTAAACTAAAGTTTATACTGCTGGCCAGCGCGTAAGCCATAGGCGGTGTAGCCTTATCCAGCAGTAATGATTGATAGGTGGTTATGTTAAGATGTTGATGTATTACGGCATCATCGGCCAGGAACTCGTGATTGGTTTGTATCGCCCGTTTATACAGGTATAACAATGGATTGAACCAAAACATAGTTTTAAGTAATTCAATAAACAGTACATCGAGCGTATGTTTCTGGTGCACGTGTGCCAGCTCGTGTGTAAGGAGTTCCGGCTCTGTTAGCCGTCGTTCGTATTCTTTATCGCTTATAAAAATGTAGTTCAAAAATGTATGCGGAAGCATTTCGCCTTTAAGTAAAACCAGCGTTGCACCGTTATAATCAAGTAACGTATTGCTACGTTTTGCCTTGTAAAACCTTAAAATATTAAGCATAAACCGAACAGCAAGCAACGTTACGACTAAAACATAACCCACAACAGTCGCATAAAACAAATAGGGCGTTTGTACAACTTCAGTTGTTGCCACGGGGGCTGCCACTAACAGTTGCATAGCTTCTTCAGGTGGAGGTGATGCTTCTGCCGTTACATATATGGGTATGGTAACAACGGGCAACACCAAAGAAAACAACAGGCTGCCTAATAAATAGAACCGGTTAAACCTGTGCATTTTTTCGCGGGAAAGCAGCAGATGGTATGCCGCCAGGAAAATTCCCAGCAGCAAGATCGATTTCAGGATATAGGTTTCCATTACTTTCGGTTTTCTATCTCTTTGTCGATTATTGAACGGAGTTCTTTCAGTTCTGCATCGCTAAGATTGGTTTCTTTGGTAAAGAAAGACGCAAACTGTGCCGCAGAGTTATTAAAGAAACTTTTTATCATTCCGTTTACCTGTTTAGAAAAGTAGTCGGATTTGTTAACCATCGGAAAGTACTCACGGCTTTTGCCGTATTCCTTATATCCTACAAAGCCTTTTTCGGTCATACGCTTTAGTAGCGTAGCCACCGTTGTAGCAGCAGGCTTAGGATCAGGAAAAGCATCTATAAGGTCTTTCATAAAAGCCTTTTCCTGTTTCCATAAAAACTGCATTAGTTGTTCTTCGGTTTTAGTCAGCTGCATATTCTACAAAATTAGAGTTGTTTCTACAAATGTAGAATAAAAAATAATCCACACAACAAACTACTGAATTTTAACACTTTGCAAAGTACCAAAAATCGAGTGAGCAAATAACGGTATTACCAAAAAAAACACTTTTGCAGTTTTAAGTTTTCTTTATACCTTTAAAAGAAAAATTACCATGAAAGTAAAAGATCTCAATAGATATAGTAACGCTGAGAAAATTCTTCTGGCTGAAGAGCTTTGGGATAGTGTCACAAAACAAGAACTTGAACTACCAGACGAAATTACTACCGAACTCGACTTGCGGCTAAAAAAACTCGAGGAAGGAAAAACAGAACTTTATACCTGGCAGGAAGTAAAAGAGCGAATTAAATAAATGCGCTAATGCTCCAATTGAATTTCACCGCTGAAGCTCTCAAAGATATTGAGGAAGCTGTTCTATGGTACGAAGAGCAACGCCTGGGCTTATCATACGACTTTGAACTCTGCCTGGAAGCAGGCATCAGTGAAATAATTAGAGTACCTGCCGTCTTTCAGGTTAGGCATAAAAATGTGCATGTACACTATATAAAGCGCTTCCCTTTTGGTATTCACTACATTCTTAAAGAAGATTCAATTATAATAATAGGCATATTCCACACCTCACGGTCGCCTAAAAATTGGAAAAAAAGAAAGTAATTTTTAAAATTTACAAGGCAACCTTTTAAATAAGCACATTTTCACAAATAAACAAATCCACGCATCTACCCATCCACAACGAACAAAACATACTACTTTTGTAGTTTTTGAGTTTATACGCTTACGATGCTAAAAAACTGGACTTTATGGATGTTGCTGCTACTTTGTGCTGCCACTATGCATGCGCAGGACAACGGCACGCCGTATAAAACCCAGAAAGTATTTGCAGTTACAGACACTATACGTATAGACAGTGTATCGGTAAACCCCTCCGGATTTTCGCTTAAAGATGTTTCGGGCAAAGTGATAGACACCACCTATTACAAGGTCGACTTTAGTAAAGCTATTGTTATCTTAAAAAACGGCTATCACCCCACCGATTCCCTAACGCTAAACTACACCGCCTACCCTACATTCCTTACTAAAAAGTATGCGCTGTACGACCGTAGCCGCGTGGTGCCGAACGATGCTAAAACCTGCGAACGGTATACCTTTAGCCAAAATGCGAACAACATTCTTAAACCACTAAACGGGCTTAATACTTCCGGGAGCATTACAAGGGGTATAACGGTAGGTAATAACCAAAATGCTGTGGTAAACTCTAACCTCGACTTGCAGATTACAGGGAAATTATCAGACAAGGTAAGCCTTCGTGCCAGCATACAGGATACTAACATTCCGCTACAGGATGGTGGCTATTCGCAAAAGCTCGACGAGTTTGACCAGATTTTTATTGAAATGTTCAGCGAAAAGTGGAACATTCGCGCAGGCGACCTTTTCCTGGAAAACCGTCAGTCTAAATTCCTAAACTTCAACAAAAAAGTACAGGGCCTAAACACCACTGTGGTATTGGGCACCAACGAGAATAAAACCACCATAAATGCCGCGGCCGCTTTGGTTCGTGGGCAGTATGCGCGCAGTACGTTTACGGGTACAGAGGGCAACCAGGGTCCATACAAACTTACCGGTAGCAATGGAGAATTGTACGTACTGGTTATTTCGGGTTCAGAGCGGGTGTATGTAAACGGCGTATTGCTGGAACGCGGTGAAAGCAACGACTACGTTATTGATTACAATGCCGGCGAAATTACCTTTACCTCACTGTTCCCCATTACCAGCGAAATGCGTATTAATGTGGAATACCAGTACAGTAACCAAAACTTTTCGAGGTTTGTTACATACGGTGGCGTAACGCATGAATCAGAGAACTGGAGCGCAGGCACTTACCTGTACAGCGAAAGCGATATGAAAAACCAGCCGCTACAGCAAAGCCTTACTACAGAGCAGGTAGATATACTTAAACAAGCGGGCGATAACACGGCGTTAATGACCGCACCATCGGCTTACGAAGATACGTATGGAGAAAATAAAGTATTGTACCGCCGCGAAACTGTAAACGGTACAGCTATTTACATTTACTCTAATACCCCTACCGATGTATTATATAATGTTACCTTTACCAATGTGGGTGCAGGTAATGGTAATTACGTGGTTTCGGCTACGGCATCGGTAAAAAAAATATATGAATATGTAGCACCGCTAAATGGTGTGCCACAGGGCGGTTACGAACCGGTGGTAAAGCTTACGGCCCCGGCCAAAATACAGATAGCCACGGTTATGGGTAGTTATCATCCCGGCGAAAAAACACAAGTAAACGCCGAGGTAGCCGTTAGTAATAACGACAAAAATTTGTACTCGCCCATAGATGATGGCAATAACCGCGGTACCGCCCTTAAGCTCGACGCAAAGCAACGTGTGTTTACGCGGGAAACAATGCTTGTGGACGCCTTTGCCAATTACCAGTTTGTACAGCGAGAATTCCGTACTATAGAGCGCTTATTCAACATAGAATTTAATCGCGACTGGAACCTTACCAATATAATTACTACCGATTATAACCAAAGCTATCTCATAGCCGGCACCACGCTGCGTATGCCAAAAAACGGGCAGGCTACGTACCAATTAGAGCAACTGGACTTTGGTAGCGGGTTTACCGGCACACGCCATGTGGTAAACGGGCAGTTTACCTTTGGTAAATTTTATATACAAGAATCGGGCAGTGCACTAAAGAGTAACGGCAACTATAGTACCTCATCGTTTATACGAAATGAAGCGCTAACCAAATACCATTTTGGGAAAAACTGGGCAGGGGCAAGTTTCCGTGCGGAGAATAATGAAGAAACCCTAAAGGAAACCAACACTTACAGCAGCCTGAGCCAGCGCTTTACAGAATATGGTGCTTTTACGGGCCGGGGAGACAGTACTAAAGTGTATGTAGAACTGGGTTATCTACAGCGCGCCAATGACAGCCTTGTATATACAGTGCTAAAGCAGGTAAACACATCGCGCTCGTACTATCTTAAATCACGGTTACTTAAAACAGATAAAAGCAACCTGTCTCTTTTTGTAAACTACCGGACGCTCAAGTTTACAGACGCTGCTTATGCTACGCAAAAGTCGCTTAACTCGCGCCTGCTGTATAACGACCGCTACTGGGGGCAACTGCTACAGGTTACAGGAGCGTATGAAACGGCATCGGGTACTATAGCCGAGCAGGAGTTTACCTATGTAGAAGTGCCGGCAAGCCAGGGGGTATATATGTGGAACGATTATAACAACAACGGCATACAGGAACTACAGGAATTTGAAATAGCCCCCTACCCTGACCTTGCCAAATATGTGCGGGTATACTTGCCTAATCAGGTGTATGTGGGTACGCACCAAAATAAATTCTCTGTATCAGGAACGTTTAATACGGCCCAATGGCAAAACGAAACCGGGATTAAAAAGTTTCTCTCGTACTTTTATGATCAGGCTTCGTACATTATAGACCGGAAAATTCGCCGTGACGGTAGTAACTTTGATATGAATCCGTTTTCCACATCAGAGGAAAACTTATTAGGGCAAAACAGTTCGCTGCGAAACAGCATTTTCTTTAACCGCGGAAAACAGCATCATTCGGTAACCTATACGTACCTGAACAGCCGGAGCCGGAGCTTGCTTTCGGTAGGTTCGCAAGATGCCAGGTTGCTGTCGCACCAGGCACAGTATGCGCACCTCATACAAAAAACATGGTTGCTTTCGTATACTCAGCAACACAGTAAAACCAGTGCCGACGCCCAAAACTACGAACAGAAAAACTATACCATTTTTAGCTACCAGCTGGCACCAAAAATTTCGTACATATTTTCACGAAATGCCAGCCTTGACGTTTTTTACGAATATCAGGACAAACGGAATACCATAAACGGGCGCGAACAATTATCCCAGCAACGTACCGGAACTTCA
>JAAXJD010000127.1 GCA_012270005.1 Flavobacterium sp.
ATAAGCATGAGCGACGTATACAAATTAAATTAACAAAGAGTCATAGTATCCCGTAACAGCGACACTCCTAGCATTATTACAATTAACGGCAGGCTTAGTAATAATAGTAGTTTTTCGGCAGTGGTGCCTTTACCGTTTCTCCGTTTTATTATTTGCCAAAGCACTACCACATAAAGCAGGTAGTTAATTGGGTTGTTGTAAAACACACCCCCAAACAATTCGCGTACAAAGCCGTTAATGTTTATGTGATGTCCGGGGATCACCCTGCTACTGTGAAACGTATAGGTAATAAAATGATTCTCTACGTTCCAAAACAGGATGGGGCTCACATAAACGGCCGTTATAAGTATGGACAGGTATAAGTAAGGGTTGTGCAGTAAATTTCGACGGTAACAAAGAATATATAGACCGGCTCCTAACCAAAGAAAAACCCCATGAACCTTACTCATAATACAAAATCCGGCTACCAGGCCAAAACTCAATAACAAGCGATTAATTTGAATGGGCGACTTTGGTTCTGTAAAAAGCTGCACCAACAGATATATAGCTACGATCCAGAAGAAGTGTTGGGGTGCATCGGGCATTATAAAAGTACCTGCTATAATGCTACTGTAAAATGAAGCGGTAAACAGCAACGCGGCTATAAAACCGGCGCTTTCATTTTTAAGTAACACGGCAATGCGATATATGACCCAGGTGTTTATTGCTGCAAGCAGTATCGGCCCCAGCCGCACAGAGAAGTCGGTTACCCAATACAGGTTAAGGGTAGTTAACCTTATGAGCAGGGCTACCATAGGTGGGTGGTCAAAATAGTTCCACTGTAGGTGCCTTGCGTAAGACAGGTAATATACCTCGTCATTACCCAGGTGTATGGTTGCAGCCAACAAGCAGCGCCATAGCGTAGCAATTACAATAAGAAGGAGTATTTTTTGTTTTGCTGTCATCCTTAGCTAAAGGTGTACAGGCTGTTTGCGGTAAAATTCCAGAAAAAGACCAATACCGTTACCAGCCCCTTTGAAACATAAAAATTAAGTTTAGTATTACGCTGAAGCCAGTACAGCATGCCCACATTTAGCCCAAATCCTACAAACGAAATAAGGGCAAACCGCAGAAATTGCTCGGCTATGTGCGTATCAGTATTTTGAAACGTAAAATGCTTGTTTAAAAAATAATTGTTTACCGTACCTAGAGAAAACCCTATAGCGTTAGCTACGTACTTATTTACCTTTAGCTTCTCTTTAAAAAACCAGGTGGTTGTAAAATCAATGGTAAGTCCGGTAGTGCCCACAAGGCCAAATTTTATAAACTGAAAAAGCGTCATACGTCTGTTGTCATAGAAGTACCCGGGGCGTTCCTCAGGCCTTTTCCTGATAAGGTGTTTTTAATAGGTTTTATTATTGTACGTTTAATAGGCTTGTACCACAAAAACGACAGTACTGCACACAATACACCCGTAGCACTACCGCCAAGCACATCGGTTAAAAAATGGTGCCCAAGGTAAATGCGGGAGTATGCGATGCAAAGCGCTATTGCTATACTAAGCACACAAACCGTTTTTCGGCGCGTGTAAAGCGATAATACCGCTGCCAGCGCAAAAGCGGAAGCAGAGTGCCCTGAAGGAAAGCTCCGCCAGCCTATGCGGCTGTGTGCAAAGGTATCTAAATAATAGTTTAAATGATGCTCGTGAAAAAAAACCGCAGGCCGGGGTGCTGGAATAAATGTTTTTAACAGCTGGGCCACTATACCGGAAAGTAAATATGATATTATAATAAGGTAGGCAAGCCGTCTGTGTCTTTTTGATGTAACAATTATTAGTATTGCCAGCGCTATTACAAAGGTGCCATCGCCTAAAAAAGTGAACATATTAAAGATCAATGCTAAAGTAGGCGTATGTACCGGGTTTAACGCCATAAAACATGTTGCTTTGCTAAGAAACAGGGTTAGGCACAACATTACCGCTGCAATCATTGTAAAAAGCAGGAAGAATAACGTGTTTCTCTTTAGTACTTTCAGGGCTCTTTTCATAGTAGAACATTTTAAGACACCAGTAAAAATAGCCTATTTAAAAAATGTTAAAATCAAGTTAATGTTATTTAAGTTAACATGATTATTAATTTTAAATTACTAGAATATAACGCATTGTGAACTTTAGGAAAACCAAGCGTTAACAGCATTTGCGTACTACCGGCACAATTAATATCTTCCCGCTTTAATATATAGGTATGAAAAATATTGCTGTTTTTTGCGCATCAAGTCCCGGCTTTAATCCTGATTTTGAAAAAGAAGCCTACGCCCTGGGGCAATATTTAGCCGAAAGTGGCTACGGACTTGTGTATGGCGGTGCCCAGGTAGGGCTTATGGGAGCTGTGGCAAACGGCGCGTTAAGCAATGGAGGGAGTGTTACCGGTGTGTTGCCTGTGTTTTTGCAAACCAAAGAAATAGCCCACCCGGCGCTGACCGAGCTTGTTATTGTTGATACAATGCACGAAAGAAAAACCCTTATGAGCGAACGCTGTGATGGTATTATAGCATTGCCGGGAGGTTTTGGTACTATGGAAGAGCTTTTTGAAATGCTTACCTGGGCGCAACTGGGATTACATAAAAAACCAATAGGCTTGCTAAACACAGCCGGGTTTTATACGCCGCTACTGTCTTTTATAGATAATATGGTAACGGCAGGTGTGCTGAAACAAATCAACCGTGATATGCTGCTGGTAGCCGATAATATGATCGATTTACTGGGGCTTATGGAAGGTTATGTGGCCCCCGAAGTACCAAAATGGCTAAACATAGGAAGTACCTGATAAAAAAAGATATAAAACAAAAAATCCTCAACAAAGTCGAGGATTTTAGTTGAGCGAAAAACGGGGTTCGAACCCGCGACCTCCACCTTGGCTAGGTGGCGGTCTAACCGCTGACATATTTTCGCAAATAATCAA
>JAAXJD010000175.1 GCA_012270005.1 Flavobacterium sp.
CAGCATGGCTGCCGGTAACTACATTAGCGAGCACGATAAAAAGATTGCCAACAAACTTGCTTACGTTATGGCAGGTGGCGATTTAAGTGAAGCTACTCTTGTAACCGAGCAATACTTACTGGATCTTGAGCGTGAAGCGTTCCTGTCATTATGTGGCGAACGCAAGACTTTGGAACGTATTCAGTTTATGCTTACTAAAGGTAAACCGTTGAGAAATTAGTATCAAGAATTAAGTATTAAGTACAAAGACCGAACACCAACCGATGCACCAGTTTGAAAAATTGAAAATTTGGCAGAAGTCGATGGATATAGCAGAAAAAATATACAGGATTTCAGCAGAGCTCCCAAATGACGAGCGTTACAACCTGATCTCCCAGATAAAACGATGTGCTGTATCTATACCTTCAAACATAGCCGAAGGTTCAGGGAGAAATTCTAAAAAGGAATTTGTTCAGTTTCTGGGCATTGCAAATGGGTCGTCTTTTGAACTTATTACACAATTGATGTTACTAAAAAGATTGAATATCATACAGGAAGAAAAGATTCAGCAATTGATTGACGACCTGGTTGAGATATGCAACATGAATTTTGCATTACAACGAAGACTTAGTCAGTCCACTGCTCAGTCTTAATACTTAATTCTTGATACTTAATACGACAATAATGAAAACAGCATATATAGTTAAAGCCTATCGTACAGCGGTAGGAAAAGCTCCCAAGGGAGTTTTTAGGTTCAAGCGTCCCGACGAGCTGGCCGCCGAAACCATACAGCACATGATGAAAGAGCTGCCGGATTTCGACAAAAGCCGTATAGACGACGTAATTGTGGGTAATGCCATGCCCGAGGCCGAACAGGGACTAAACTTTGGGCGTTTTATATCGCTTATAGGATTAGATACTGTTGATGTTCCGGGGGTTACCGTAAATCGCTACTGTGCTTCGGGGCTGGAAACCATAGCCATGGCTACTGCCAAAATACAGAATGGTATGGCCGAGTGTATTATAGCTGGTGGTGCCGAAAGCATGAGCTACATCCCTATGGGTGGTTACAAGCCCGTACCGGATTACAGTATTGCAAAACAAGGCCATGAAGACTATTACTGGGGTATGGGACTTACTGCTGAGGCTGTTGCAAAGCAGTTTGGCGTAAGCCGTGAAGACCAGGATTTGTTCGGATATCAGTCGCACCAAAAAGCGCTTAAAGCCCAGGCGGAAGGCAAATTTGACAAGCAGATAGTGCCCATTACCGTAGAGCAGGTTTATGTAGATGCTAACGGCAAAAAGGCTACCAAATCATACACCGTAACCAAAGAAGAAGGCCCGCGTGCCGATACCTCAGTAGAAGCATTAGGGAAACTAAAACCGGTTTTTGCAGCCGATGGTAGTGTTACAGCAGGTACGTCTTCTCAAATGAGTGATGGCGCTGCCTTTGTGCTGATTATGAGCGAAGACATGGTTAAGGAACTGAATCTGGAACCCATTGCACGCTTGGTAAGTTACGCCGCAGCAGGTGTAGAACCAAGGATTATGGGTATCGGCCCGGTTAAGGCCATACCAAAAGCCGTGAAAATGGCAGGGCTTACCCAAAACGACATCGAGCTTATAGAGCTAAACGAAGCTTTTGCGGCACAGTCGCTTGCCGTAATTCGCGAACTTGGACTAAACCCTGACATTATTAACGTAAACGGTGGCGCCATAGCATTGGGTCACCCACTTGGTTGTACCGGTGCCAAGCTATCGGTGCAGTTGTTTGACGAAGCCAAACGCCGTGGTAATAAGTACGGTATGGTAACCATGTGTGTGGGTACCGGCCAAGGCGCTGCGGGGGTGTTTGAGATACTGTAAACGTCTATTTTAAATGATGAATTTTAAATTTTAAATGTATGAAGGACAATATAATTGCGGTAAAGACTTTTGACTTTGCCTTGAATATTATAAACCTTTATACCCAACTCAAAAAAGAAAATGAATTCATCATTTCAAAACAACTGCTCAGGTGCGGAACAAGCATTGGGGCAAATGTTGAGGAAGCCATTGCAGCGCAGTCCCGAAAGGATTTTATCAGTAAAATGTCTATCGCTTCAAAAGAAGCAAGGGAAACAAAATACTGGTTACGCCTATTGGACAAATCTCATATCACTCAGATTCCGGTTAACGGCTATCTCGTTGAAATAGAACATATCATCAATATAATTACAAAAATTATAAAGACATCTCAGGAAGCAGCACAATAGTTGACAACTGAGTGACATTTAAAATTTATAATTCAAAATTTAAAATAAAATAACCTCATGGCTGATACTTTAGATAAACAAATCACTCGCGGCGGACAGTTCCTTGTAAAGGAAACAGCCAGCGAAGACATATTTACTCCGGAGGATTTCTCGGAGGAACAATTAATGATGCGCGACTCGGTTAAGGAATTCATTGACCGTGAAGTATGGCCTTATAAAGACCGTTTTGAGAAAAAAGATTACGCCTTTACCGAAGAAACCATGCGCAAAGCAGGTGAACTTGGCTTCCTTGGTGTAGCCGTACCAGAGGCGTATGGCGGACTGGGTATGGGCTTTGTAAGCACCATGCTTACCTGCGATTACATTAGTGGCGCAACAGGCTCGTTTTCAACGGCTTTTGGTGCCCACACCGGTATCTTCACCATGCCTATAACCCTGTATGGTACTGAAGAACAAAAACTTAAATACGTACCCAAACTTGCCAGTGGCGAGTGGTTTGGCTCTTACTGCCTTACCGAGCCGGGTGCAGGTTCTGATGCCAATTCAGGTAAAACAAAAGCAGTTTTAAGTGCAGACGGTACACACTACCTTATAACAGGCCAGAAAATGTGGATATCTAACGCCGGCTTCTGTAACCTTATGATTGTTTTTGCCCGTATTGAAGACGATAAAAACATTACCGGTTTTATCGTAGAATATGATCCGGCAAACGGAATCACACTGGGCGAAGAAGAACATAAACTGGGTATACGCGCCTCCTCTACCCGCCAGGTATTTTTTAACGAAACAAAAGTTCCGGTAGAAAACATGCTGAGCGAGCGTGGCAACGGGTTTAAAATAGCCATGAATGCCCTAAATGTAGGTCGTATTAAGCTTGCAGCTGCCTGCCTTGATGCGCAGCGCCGCACCATTTCGGGGGCTGTTAAGTATGCTAACGAAAGGGTTCAGTTTAAAACGCCTATTGCTAACTTCGGTGCCATACGTGCTAAACTTGCCGAAATGGCTACCAGCTGTTATGCAGGCGAAAGCGCCTCTTACCGTGCTGCAAAAAGTATAGAAGACCGTATTGAAGCCCGCGTAGCAGCCGGTGAAACCCACCAGGATGCCGAGCTTAAAGGTGTTGAGGAATTTGCTATAGAGTGCTCTATCCTTAAGGTTGCGGTAAGCGAAGACGTGCAGAACTGTACCGACGAAGGCATCCAGATATTTGGTGGTATGGGCTTTAGCGAAGACACCCCTATGGAAAGTGCCTGGAGGGATGCGCGTATAGCGCGTATTTATGAGGGTACCAATGAGATAAACCGTATGCTATCTGTAGGTATGCTGATCAAAAAAGCTATGAAAGGCCATGTAGACCTATTAGGCCCGGCCATGAAAGTTGCCGAGGAACTTATGGGTATCCCGTCATTTGATACGCCTGATTACAGCGAGCTTTTCGCTGAGGAAAAGGAAATCATTGGCAAGCTTAAAAAAGCCTTTTTAATGGTAGCAGGTAGTGCGGTACAGAAGTACGGCCCTGCACTGGACGAGCACCAGCAGCTACTAATGGCAGCATCTGACATGTTGATAGAAATATACATGGCAGAGTCTACTATTCTTAGAACCGAAAAACTTGCTAAAGCTAAAGGTGCCGAGAACGTAAAAGAGCAAATAGCTATGGCGCAGCTGTACCTGTACCATGCCGTAGATTTAATAAATACAAAAGGTAAAGAGGGAATTGCATCATTTGCCGAAGGCGATGAGCAGCGTATGATGCTCATGGGGCTTAAACGCTTTACCAAGTATACCAACCTGCCGAATGTAGTAGCGCTACGCGAAACTATAGCCGCTAAAATAATAGCAGAGAACTCTTATCCATTTTAAATATATTCTGTTTTTAAGTTTAGTGAAAAGCTGTCCTGAAAAGGGCAGCTTTTTTTATGGTGTAACGCAATAATTAACAGGAATACCCGTTATAAATATAAACCAGGAACAATACAAAAAGCACATTTAGCTAACATTACCTCCTACTTACTTTTATGCCAATAAATCTGTATACAATGTTGTACGGACAGGGTAAACTATAACTGAAATCAACCACCCAATTATATTTGATTACCCCTTTAAGTTTAGGTCGGCCGCCCTTTTGGGCGGCTTTTTTTGATTTTACACTGTCGAGTATTTAGCTCTCCTCTTATTAAGGCTATATGTACTATCAAATACAGTACAGATACAATTAAGGTTTCAAAACATGATTTTTATCATATTTTAAAAACCGATATAGCAATAAATTCGCCGGCTTAATTAAAACGGTATGACTACAAGCGGACTAATAGAACTTATGGCACCTGCAGGTGATTTCGAGGCGTTACAGGCAGCACTGGATAACGGTGCCGATTCGGTTTACTTTGGCGTAGAACAACTAAATATGCGGGCACGTGCCTCTATGAACTTTACATTGGGGGACTTGGAGGAAATTTCACGCCGCTGTTCAGAAAAAAAAGTACGTACCTACCTAACACTAAACACCATAATTTACGACCACGACCTGTCGCTTATAAAAACCTTGCTGGACAAAGCCAAAGCCGCTAACATTACCGCCGTTATAGCTATGGATCAAGCGGTTATAGCCTACGCAAGGCAGATAGGTATGGAAGTACACATCAGCACGCAAATAAACGTAACAAATATAGAAACGGTAAAATTCTATGCAATGTTTGCCGATACCATAGTATTAAGCCGTGAACTGAGCCTAAGCCAGGTAAAAAAAATAACCGAGCAGATAAAGAAAGAAAACGTATGCGGCCCATCGGGTAACTTGGTAGAGATAGAAATTTTTGGGCACGGAGCACTTTGTATGGCGGTTTCAGGTAAATGCTACCTTAGCCTGCACTCTCATAATTCATCGGCAAACCGCGGTGCATGCAAGCAAAACTGCCGTAAGAAATACACCGTCATTGACCAGGAAAGCGGTTTTGAAATAGAGATTGACAACGAATACATGATGTCGCCTAAAGACCTGTGCACGCTGGATTTCCTTGACCAGATTGTAGACAGTGGTGTTAAAGTGCTTAAGTTGGAAGGACGCGGACGCGCTCCCGAATATGTAGCTACTGTGGTGCGCTGCTACAGGCAAGCCATAGATGCAATTGCAGCTGAAAACTACACACGAGAAAAAGTAGACCAATGGATGCAGGAACTTAAAACAGTATACAACCGCGGTTTCTGGAAAGGCTACTACCTGGGGCAAAAGTGAGGCGAATGGAGGCCGGCAAACGGTAGTATGGCTACCCAACGCAAGGTTTATATAGGCAAAGGCAGGCATTTTTATCCGAAGGCAAACGTAGGCGAGTTTTTAATAGAAGCCTATGACCTTAAGATAGGCGATAAAATATTGGTTACAGGCCCTACAACCGGCGCTCGGGAAACGGTAGTAAATAGTCTTATGGTGGAAGATACCCCTGCAGAAACCGCTACTAAAGGGGATAAAATAACACTGCCGCTTGATTTTAAAATCAGGCCAAGCGATAAACTGTATAAATTGGTTAAAACCGAATTCGCACAAAACTAATGATTGTAATTACTTTGCAAAGAAGCAAGTGCATAGGCTGCAATTACTGTGCTGAACTGGCTCCTAAAAAGTTTGTAATGAGTAAAAAAGACGGTAAAAGCGTATTACTGCATTCCGTTGATAAAAAAGGTTTTTTTACGGTAAAAGAGCCTGATCATTCCCAGCTTAACGATATAGATAACGCCGCTAAAGCGTGTCCGGTAAAAATAATCAGTGTAAAAGAGCTATAAAACTATTGATACGGCACCACTTCGGGCTTACCAATCTGGAAATCAGGAAGTACAATATCGTTATTTTGTATCGCATTAGTTTTTATAACATTATATCCATTACCCGGTATGGTAGGATAATAAGCCAGCGATAATTGGAAACTGTTAAATATAAGGTAGTCGTTATACAGCAGTACCCCTACCCCAAACTTGGCATATACATTACTTTTATACAGCTTATTTTGCTCATCGCCTATTACGCCAAGGGTGGTATTAACGAACGGGTTAATACGGAATCCCCCGAAATTCCACGGAGAAAACGCCTGGGTTTGCAGGGTGAGCAATGCTTTTTTAGTACCCAATAACATCGGCGCGTTAAAGCCCGAAATACCGTTACGCTCATTAAGGTTAAGCTGGTCCGTATAAATACGCTCGCGGTTATCGCCCATTACAATAACGGGCTTTATAAAGTGGCGCAGCCTCCATCTTCCCCAGTTGCGTATGTTTGTAAAATAGAGCCCTTCTATACGCAAGGTGGTCTGCTGGGTGTAATTTTTATAGAAAAATGAGCCAAGCTCTACATTCATACTCAAAAACCCCCAGCGGTAGTAGTTACCAAAGGCATACTGACCCGCAAGGTAAAGCCTGGTTTGATTATTTTTATCCTGACGGCCCACGGTAGCCGAGTATACCTTACCTATGGGTTTATCTTCTACACTGTCATAATTAAAAAGGAATTTATCCTGAACATACTTACGTGATGTAACACCAAAGCTGGCCATGTAGAGTTTTTCATTGCTATAGAAACCGATAGAATCATACGCTATGCCGGGCCGTTCCTTGTACGTGCGGTTAAAAAAACGGGTAGTACCTACAAGACGTGTGGTACGGTCTTCTTCAGTAGAACCCTCAAAAATTTTAAAGGCATAACCTCCCCAGTAATCCTGCGCATCTGACTTAAAGTTTTGCATTGCCCAGCGGTTTTGCACATCGGGTAAAGAGTCGCGCATAAAACGGGACTCCATATAAACCCCTCCCGCCCATTTTGTATACGGGCTAAAAAATTCGCGCTCTACCCCTACACTCTTTATCCAGTTGTCGCTTCGCTCTATCTGGTAGGCAACCGTGGTGTTTACATAGGAATTAAAAAGGTTTGGTATGGTATACCGCGCCAGGTAATCGGTTTGCCCGGTACTAAATCGTTTATCAAAATCATTTTCAAATTGATGCCCTAACCCCAGGAAGTTTCTCTCCGTAAGTTTAAAAGAAGTAGATGATGTAGAAGCAGAACCGTTTGGTATAAGGCTCCAGGAATCCAGCACACGTACATATACGTCTACCGAGTCGCTCTTGGGACTTATTTCGCGGGGGCGGATAACAACACGCCTTATATACCTTTGGCTACGCAGTAAACGCTCTGATTCTTTTACTAACAGCGAGTCGAGTGGGCGGTTGCGTTTAATCAACAGCAGGTTTCGTATGGTAAATTCTTTGGTCTTAAGGTGAATTTTATTACCGGTACGCTCTGCCCAGTTACGTGGTCCGGTAACGGTATCATTAATGGAATATCCAAACGGATCCAGTGTTTGTACTATAATCCGCCTTATAATCTTTCCTTCGTATCGGTCATAAAGGTGTTGCATTTCGGGTGCTTCCTCCTTTATTTTTTTACGTGAGCGCGATTCCTTTTTTTCGCGCACAGGCCTGAATATCAATTTGTGTAGCGCTTTTGTAAACATTCGTTTTTTACTGTAGTCCTGTATTTTGTTGTACATCTGGTCGTTTTTTATTTTCACGCTGTCGCGCACAGGCTTTACCTGAGCATAAGCCCTTCCTGATAAAGCAAGCGATAACAGCAGCAAAACCCAAATAAAAAACCGCATGGATGTATGTAATTAAACCGCCAAAATACGGTATTAAAAACTAAATAAAAACCCAAAACAACTTTCAAAACCTCATATTTACCACAGTTTTAACTATTGTAAAGCAGCAACGTAATATTGTTAACTGTTGTTATGTAACAAAATAAAAACATGCTCGTCTTACCTATAAAGAAATAAATAAAACACTCTTGCCGATATGCACAAAACCATACTTTCAATAAATAACCTTCAAAAAAAATTCCGCCGGGTACACGCTGTAAACGATGTATCGTTTACCATAGAAAAGGGCAATGTATATGGAATACTGGGGCCTAACGGCAGCGGAAAAAGTACCACTCTTGGTATTATACTAAATGTTGTAAACAAAACATCGGGTACATATTCATGGTTTGGGGGCGAAAAAGAAACCCACGAAGCCCTTAAAAAAGTAGGCGCGATTATAGAACGGCCTAACTTTTACCCGTACATGAGCGCCTACGAAAATCTGAAACTGGTGTGCAAAATTAAAAATGTACCGTACAGTAAAATTCAGCAAAAGCTAACCCTTGTAGGGCTTTGGGAACGAAAGGATAGTGCTTTCAGGACGTTTTCGTTGGGTATGAAACAACGTCTTGCCATAGCAAGCGCCTTACTAAACGATCCCGAACTACTGATACTGGATGAACCCACAACCGGGCTCGCCCCACAGGGGATCCGCCAGATCCGCGACCTTATACGCGAAATAGCCTCAACAGGAATGACCATCCTACTGGCGAGTCACCTGCTTGATGAAGTGGAAAAAGTATGTAGCCACGTGGTAGTAATGCGAAACGGTAAAGTGCTGTACAATGGCAGTGTTAACGGCATGGTGGGTACTGAAGGCTTTATTGAAGTTTCGGCACAGGATAACAATGGGCTTGCTGTAATTTTAAAACAACACCCTGCGGTGTCGCACACCGAAAAAAGTGAAGATAAAATACTGGTGCACCTTAGCGCACCGCTTGAAGCATGGGAGCTTAACCGCTACCTGGCCGAAAAGGGCGTGTACGTAAATCATCTTACAAAACGCACGCATAGCCTTGAAGAAGAATTCCTGAAACTAACCGGTAACCAAAACTAAAAAACACCTTACGTACATGAAACGTTTATTAAGCATAGAACTTCAAAAACTTTGGTTAAACCGCGCCAGTCGCGTACTCATAATTTCTTACTTTGGCATATTATCGCTTATAGCGCTTATAGCAAATATAGAGTTTGATATTTTGGGAGTGCATATCAGCATGGCTGACCAGGGCATATTCAACTTTCCGTTTATATGGCACTTTAACAGCTATGTGGCCGTTTACTTTAAAGGATTCCTGGCCATTATCATCGTATCTATGATGGCCAATGAGTACAGTTACGGTACGCTAAAACAAAACCTTATAGATGGGCTTAGCAAAAAAGAATTCATAGCCAGCAAGGTGGTTACCATTGCCTTCTTTGCATTTGCATCTACTGCCTTTGTATATATAATGACGCTGATACTTGGTTTACGATTTTCAAGCTACACAGAGGCGGCCATAATATTCAGGGATCAAAAGTATATCATCGCCTACCTTATTAACCTGATGGCATTTTTCAGTTTCTGTTTGTTTGCCGGCATACTGGTAAAAAGATCGGCTTTTGCACTTGGTTTTACTATTGTATGGTACCTGGCAGAAGGCCTTCTTTACGGCCTTATGAGATGGAAACTATTTAACAAAGAAATAGCCGACAGCATTAAACAATTCTTTCCGCTTTCGGCTATTAGTGATTTGCTTATAAACCCTTCTGAACGCTTTAAGGCGGTACGCGCCATTCAAACTAACATTGGTGTAACCTCTCAGGTAGATTATAGCCTGCACTGGACTAATATAGCCATTGTGGCAGTATGGTCAGGGTTGTTTATATATGCTTCTTACTATATCCTGAAAAAGAGGGACCTATAACATTATGCAGCGTATTTACACAGGCTTCCTTATGGAAGCCTTAATTTTTTAAAAAACAATGATTTTTTAGTAATCTTTAACAATTGAAGATGCTGCTTTTTGACGTCACTTAGCGTAAATTTGCATCCGCAATGGACAAATGTAAACTACTACTCTTACTACTCACCACCACCCTTTTAAGTGTTTCGGCATCAGCCCAATATATAACCGTAAACGACACCTACACCCCACAACAGCTGGTAGAAAATATTCTGGTGAACAACCAGTGTGTTTCCATATCAAACGTGCAGGTATCGGGCGGAAATTTTTCAGACGGTTCGCAGAGCTATGGGTATTTTAGTGGTGCTGGCACAGTTTTTCCGTTGCAAAACGGCGTTATACTAAGCACCGGTAAAGCTACGCGTGCCGTAGGCCCTAACACCTCTATACTAAACGACGGTAACAACATGAACTGGGGAGGCGACACGGATCTGCAACGCGCCCTTAACATAAACAACTCTATAAACGCCACCGTACTGGAGTTTGACTTTGTACCGCTGGCTAACCGCATTAGCTTTACTTACCTATTATCAAGCGAGGAATACCATGATAATGCACCGTGCCGGTATTCAGACGGTTTTGCTTTTCTAATTAAAGTTGCCGATAATACTTCAGATCCTTACACTAATCTCGCTATAGTACCGGGCACAAACATACCGGTAAAGGTAACCTCTGTACACCCGCAAATAGGCGGCGGAAACGGTTGCCCTGCGCAAAACGAAGAATATTTTGACGCGTTTAACGGCAGCAACTACCCTACTAATTTTAACGGGCAAACTAAGGTGATGACCGCTACTTCCGAAGTATCTCCGGGAGTACGCTATCATATAAAATTGGTAATTGCAGACGAAACCAATTACCAGTACGATTCGGCTATATTTTTAGGAGGTGGCAGTTTTGAATCATCTATAGACTTAGGTGCCGACAGGCTTTTTAGCACCAACAACCCATTGTGTTTTGGCGAATCTTATGTGCTTAATGCAACGGCAAATACAGCCACAGCATACCAGTGGTACAAAGACGGACGCCCCATTGCCGGAGCTACAGCGGCTACCTACACTGCACAGTCGGCAGGAACCTATAAAGTTGTGGTTACCTTTAGCCCTACCTGTAATTCTGAAGGCGAAATTAAACTGGAGTACACAAATGCCCTAAACCTGGGCACCTATACCCTACTACAGTGCGACGACAATAACGATGGGCGCACCGTTTATAACCTTGACACAGCAGGTATACTTGCCCGCAATAACGATGCTAACCTTACGGTGTCGGATTATTTCCTCACGTTAACCGAAGCACAGGCAAATACAAACCCTATACAGAACGTTACCGCGTTTAACAATACTGTAACGCCACAACCCATATTTGTACGCTTAAAAAACCAGTACGGATGCAGTGGTATAGCGCAGGTAAACCTCGATGTATCTAACAACACCCTCACACCGCCTACAGCCTTAGCACAGTGCGATACCGATGGAACGTTAGATGGACTGAGTATATTTAACCTTACCACTAAAGATGCCGAAATAACGCAGGGCTTACCCACAGGTGTACAGCTAAAATACTACGCTACTCAGGCCGATGCCATAAACATGGCTAACGCCATAGCTACGCCAGCCACGTACAGCAACACTATACCTTACAACCAAATTGTGTATGCACGACTAAACCAGAGCAGCGACTGCTACGGTATAGTGCCGCTACAGTTAAGGGTGTATGATTTTGGTACCGGCATACGCAATGAAGAAGTATTTTTGTGTAACAATACACCTGTTGTGCTAGATGCCGGCAGCGGATTTACCGCTTATAGTTGGAATACGAACCCTGTACAAACCACGCAGCAAATCACGGTAACAGCACCTGGCACCTATACTGTAACACTTACAAATGCCACGCTGTGTACTGCCGACAAAACATTTACCGTAACAGCCTCAAGCAGGGCGGTAATTAAAAGCATCAACATAAACGACTTTAACGGAGGCTTTAACTCAGTAGAGGTAATGGTTAGTGGTACAGGAATTTACGAATACTCTTTAAACGGCACCGACTGGCAAACGGAAAATACATTTGACAGGGTTGCTTCCGGCATTTATACTGTATATGTTAGAGATAGAAACGAGTGTGGTTTAGTTACTAAAGAAATTTTTGTACTGGATTACCCTAAGTTCTTCACTCCGAACGGAGACGGTGCTAACGATGTTTGGCACATCCCTTACCTTGCTAAAAGGCCATCGGTAGTGGTAAATATTTTCGATCGTTATGGCAAGCTGATTTACTCGTTTAAAGGCAATAGTTCTGTGGGTTGGGACGGTACCTACAAAGGCAGGCCGCTACCTTCTACCGACTATTGGTTTACCATAACCCTTGAAAGCGGCACTACAGTACGGGGGCATTTTTCTTTAATCAGGTAATACCTTCAGCATCTTTTTATGGATTTATGACATTTAGTTAAGCGGTAAACTACAGCACCCTGTGTTGTGTTTGGAAAAGTGTTGATAAATCGCATTTGAATTTTTGATTTAGCCTTTTAAATGTATTAATTTAGCAACAACCAATTACAAATAACTAACCAACAATTAAGATTATACCAAACAAAGCTTTTACGGCATCTTCTACTGGAATTATCAACTAACTTTAACAATACCAAATGAAAAAATTACTTATTGCCATGCTGAGTGTAATCAGCATAGCTACTTTTGCACAATCACCAGACTTTCCTGATCAAAACATAGAGCTACTGGAAGGTAAAGAACTACTTTTGAAACCACTAGACGAAAGCTCACAAAAATATGGTTATAAAGAATTCTATTCTGACGAAGCGGCAAAGAAAATATATAAAAAAGGCTCCCTATTTACCAAATATAGTGCTTTGGCAGGAAAAACTTTTAAAGTAGTATCTTATAAACCTGAATACAGCGATTATATTATTAAATTATCAAATCCCGATACCGGCATTATCTACTACAAATATAATCCAACAAGAAGTTATGATTTTCCTTTTAAAGTTATAGGTGGACTTACATTTCCAGAAAACTTTTTCTGCAAATACATCATTTCTGATCGTAAATTTGATTACGACAAGGCAGAACACTATTATTTAACTCACAGCCCTTGTACTGAGGATATTTGCCTTTACGAAAAAGAGAAAAATTATTGGTTACATGTACTGATAACAGCACCTTCAGACAAGAGAGAGACAGGCTTAAAAGGAGTGAAATTTATACTAGAAAATGGTAAGGAAGTTAGTTTTCCAAACGTAGATGTATCAGTTACAGCGTCATTATCAAAATACGATTACAGCGCCGAGATAAGAGGGCTTAAACCTGAAGAGTTACAACTACTTGCCGAAAGCCCAATTATTAAAAAAATTGTAGGTACAAAAGAAAAAGAAGTAGAAAACGGCAGGGTTATAATGGAATACATAAAATGTATGACAAAGAAATAAAAAATTTCATTGAGTCGCCCTAAAATAGGTTGGCAAGCTTTACAATAGAAATCATATGAACCAGTCAGTATTTACTGACTGTTTTTTTTTATACGTTAAATTAGGGGCTTTCATCGATAAGTCGAGGAGAGGTCTTTTTGTTATTATAAGTCTATATTGAATTATCAATAGGAACGAGTAAAGTGTATTTCATAGGTTGATAGTTTCAAAACAATACATACAACAATATGAATTACCCTACCATTCCGCACTTCCGACTTCCGACTTCCGACTTCGGACTGCTAACTAAAAACCAAATCAACAAATTCACAAATCAACAAATCAACTTTCGCAGAAACAAATAAATCCTTAATTTTGCGCCTTAAAACAACAACACACTATTTATGATTCATTTCTTCGGAAACCAGACGAATACGGTTTTTGCGGTACAGGCGCAAAACGAGCTTTCGACTGAAGACATAGCAAAACTTAACTGGCTTTTTGGCGACGCATATAAAATAGAAAAATCCGTACTTACGGATTTTTTTGTTGGTCCCCGTGCCACCATGATTACCCCATGGAGTACTAACGCCGTAGAAATTACCCAAAACATGGGTATTGAAGGCATTATACGTATTGAGGAATTTTTTAAGGTAGAAGAAGCTGAGGCTAAATTCGACCCGATGCTTTCTCAAAAGTACAATGGGCTTACACAAGACATATACACCATAAACATACAACCGGAGCCCATCCTGGAGATAGACGACATAGCCGCCTATAACGAAAATGAAGGGCTGTCGCTTAGTAGTGAGGAGGTGGAGTACCTGAATAACCTTGCTACAAAACTGGGCAGGAAACTAACCGATAGCGAAGTATTTGGCTTTAGCCAGGTAAACTCAGAGCACTGTCGTCACAAAATATTCAACGGTACGTTTGTTATTGATGGCGAAGAAAAACCATCATCACTTTTTAAACTGATTAAAAAAACATCTCAGGAAAACCCTAACGATATTGTTTCGGCATACAAAGACAACGTGGCGTTTATAAAAGGCCCACGTGTACAACAGTTTGCCCCTAAAAGCGCTGACAAACCCGACTTCTATGAAGTAAAAGAATTTGATTCGGTAATTTCAATTAAAGCCGAAACGCACAACTTCCCTACTACGGTAGAACCTTTTAACGGTGCTGCAACCGGTAGTGGCGGTGAAATACGCGACAGGCTTGCCGGCGGCCAGGGTTCGCTACCACTTGCGGGTACGGCTGTGTACATGACAGCATATTCCAGGTTAGAAGAAAACAGGCCTTGGGAAAATGGTATGGCAGAACGCAAATGGCTGTACCAAACCCCTATGGATATCCTTATAAAAGCATCAAACGGGGCGTCTGACTTTGGTAACAAATTCGGGCAGCCGCTAATTACAGGTTCGGTACTCACGTTTGAACACGAAGAGGCTAATCGCAAACTTGGTTTTGACAAAGTGATTATGCTTGCGGGCGGTATCGGTTACGGTAAAGAAAGCCAGAGCAAAAAACAAAAGCCACAGCAAGGCGATAAAGTAGTGATCCTTGGGGGTGAAAACTACCGTATAGGTATGGGTGGTGCCGCGGTATCAT
>JAAXJD010000021.1:0-10155 GCA_012270005.1 Flavobacterium sp.
ATCCATTACAGCACACAGAACGACAAACAAAGCCATTGGAGTCCAATGTCTTTGTTGCTTATTTAGTATTCTTCACAAATCGCTGAACTTATTTTTTTTATTTTAAAAAGGATAAATTTCGATTACCAAATCAAAACATCTATCATATTCTCTTTTTTCTGTACTATTGTAAAAATTTGTACTTTACTATATAGTATTTCGTATTATCCATAACGAGATTGATATACGCTACGAGATAGCGTCCATTTATAAGTTTTTTGCTATTTAAAACGACACCCCACAACAAATGAAACTGTTTGATAAAATATTTAAATCTAATAGGACAATAGAAACAGCTGACTTGACAGCGATAACAAGGACAGAAATTCTTGAAGGAGTTTCAATTCCAGGAATTATACATAATATGCAGTACCATTTTACAGACTTGCAAGTGTATAGTGATGGACTTATTTCCTGTTGGGAAATGGTTGACTTATCTATGTTCAAAGACAAATTGAATAAAGGTTGGGTTGTTACTTCAATTCCAGACGGAGAAACAATTTCTATTTTTAGTTTAGGAAATTGGAATATCGAGCAAGGAAAATGGCATCACACTAAAGAAACCTTATATGATTATGTTTATTCATTAGTAAAGCAACTTAACCCGACACTTGAAAATTTACACAATTATAATGGGAATAACTCAAAAATGGTAGGTAAAGTAACTGTTGCAAAACACTTTATGCCAACACCAAAGCCCTATCATTTTGATGACCCTAACTCTTTTTTTCCTAAAAAGATAAATGGCGAGAAGTTTAATTTCTTTTATAGAAATGATGACAATAAAATTTATCTAGCAGAATTATCTATTTACAAGAGTGGAAACATTGAGATACCTAATTTACCAAAAAAGAAAATTTACAAATTTGAAGAATTGAATGCATTAACTGAAAAAGGTATATTGACGACAGATTTGAAAATCGGAGAAACCGTTACAATTTTGAATTTAGGTTCTTTTAAAATTGTTTCCGGAGGCAGTGTTGACATTAAATCGAAAATCAATGAGCTGATTGACAAGTTCAATGAACTGAATGGCGGGGAAAATAGTATTGCCAAATGTGCGAGAATATTTGACGAATACAGACAAAATCCGACAAAAATATTACGAGAAGAATTAAAGGATGCATATGAAGCCGTTCCAGAACATCAAAGAATTTTCGTTGGGACTATGGACACAAAAGATTATGAAGTTCGTCAAGTAATTTATGGAAACATAGTGAAAAAAGAGTGGGAAGATTATTATGGTTACGAGTATCCATATGAGGATATGCCCAAACCGATTGACGAATGAGGATAAAACCAGCAAATAACAAGGTATTGCCAAAACCTTAAGAATTACATTATTTCATATTTTCAAAAAACATCAAAATAGGCGTTAGGTGTTCGATTGCTATCACTGACAATCCACAAATAGACAAATAAAGCCATTGGATTCCAATGGCTTTATTATTATATATTATTTCGGATTAAAAAAAATGGCATGTCGGTGGTTTGGTAGAAAAGAACACACATTTGTAAAAAAAAGACATTATGAGAAATGATGTTTTTCTTTACGTCATTATTTTTAATTTCCTATTTATTGGCTGTTAGCCTATGGTAGCATAAAGGTTGGGCACTTTTCCCATTTTTTTAGAAATGGCTTCAAATAGTTGTTGCGATTGTTCGCTTACTTGTTCTTTTGCAGGAACGTTAATTACTTTAATGTTATTGATTATCTCAATTTGATAAGGCAAAGTTAGGGTGCCTGTTTGTCGCAGGATGTTTCATTTTTCGGTAAGAATAACACAGAATTATGCAAAAGGAATATAAAGTATTATATTCTACTTGGTAACCAACTGGGCAACTGTATTGATGCTGAGTGTTTAAATAACAGAAAATAACAGAATTCAGTAGGAAAGTTCGAGAATTTAGAAAAACCGATAGAAGCGAAACACCATCTGCAAGGATTAAGCAAGAATTGATTGTTGAACTAATAACTTTTTCGGTCTGAAGATATTGGGGAAAATATTGAAGATCACGATTATTTTAATTCCCAGGTGTCAGATAATAATATACGGGGCGTTATTATAACCCACGCTGTGAAAAGTTTTTGTGTAGTATTGTAACATAGTAATACTTCTTTAGTCTAGTATATGTAAAACACCTACCAATGCAAATAAACCATCTCACATTAATGCTTTATATTAAAAATATGCCTACATCATTTTTTAAAGTAATCCTTTGCCTGCTGTTAATAACTATCCCTAAGCAGGTGTGGTCTCAATCAGCGGGAATAACCATTACCGATGTAAAGTTTCAGAGCCAGGGCATTACGCTTTCGGGATCTGTTTTTATGCCCAAGCAAGCTTTTGCTGCTGTGGTAGTAGTGCATGGGTCAGATCCTGTAAAACGAGAAGCCGAGTTTGCCAAAAGACTCGCCACACAGGGTATTGCTGTATTTACCTACGATAAACGTGGGGTAGGGGAATCAGGCGGCGTATACGTGGGTCCATCTGTAGGGACTAATAATATTAGTACTGAAAATCTTAACCTGTTGGCCGAGGATGCAAGTTCGGCTGTTGCTGTACTTGGAGCTAAATTAAAGGGCAAGAAACTACCCATAGGGTTAGTAGGATTTAGCCAGGCCGGATGGATAATACCTATTGCAGCTACTAAAAATCCTATGGTAAGGTTTATGGTATTGTTCAGTTGTCCTACAATCACAACGCTTGAGCAACTAAGGTTTCAGTTTTACACTGATGGCAACGATAAATTTTGGGATACCCATACTGAACAAGATGCCCGTGAGCACACAAAGAATGATCCGGACGAGTATAAGTTTGCGGCAACAGATCCAAAGGCATCTTTAAATGCGCTTGTAATTCCGGGGCTTTGGCTTTTTGGAGAAAAAGATATACAGATTCCTGTAAAACTGTGTATTGAGCAATTAAATGCATTGAAAGCTAAAGGCAAGCCTTTTGATTACACATTGTTTCCCGATTTAGGGCATAATACGACAGCCGAAAATACACCACAGCCATTCGATATCGCAGTAGCGTGGATAAAACAGATGGTATTGGCTAAGAAGTAAAGATTTACAAAAGTGTTTGTTGAATAATTTTTGCATATGACAGCAGGTAATATAAATTCTTTAAAAAATTACATAAAGTAAATACAGGATTGCCTTGTCCAGCAATCTGCCTGAAAGGAGTTGCATATCGAAGGTGTCTTATAATACAAAACCCGCCATAAGGCGGGTTTTGTATTTTATGCTATTGTTTCCTCCGAATTGACAAATACACCAATCAACAAATCCACATACTACGAAGCTGCTTTCAGCCTTTTAAGCAGGGTTTTGTTTAGGTGATGCTCCACGTATTCGCGGTCTATATGTAATTCGTTTTCGCTGCTGCTCGGTAGCTCGTACATGGCCTCAGTAAGTATAGCCTCGCAAAGCGAACGTAGTCCGCGTGCGCCAAGCTTATACTCCAGGGCTTTATCTACAATGTAATCAAGGGCATCTTCGGTAACACTTAGGCTAACATCGTCCATGGCAAATAACTTGGTGTACTGCTTTATAAGAGCATTTTTAGGCTCTGTAAGTATAGCACGAAGCGTTTCTTTGTCTAATGGGTCCATGTGGGTTAGCACAGGTAAACGGCCTATGATTTCGGGTATAAGCCCAAAATCCTTTACGTCTTTCGGGATAATGTATTGCAGCAGGTTATCCTGGTCTATGTTATCCGTGTTTTTAGACGAGCTGTAGCCCACCGCCTGGCGGTTTAGCCTTTTAGAAATGATGCGTTCAATGCCATCAAAAGCACCACCGGCTATAAACAGTATGTTTTGCGTGTTTACCTCAATAAATTTTTGGTCCGGGTGTTTGCGCCCACCTTTTGGCGGAACGTTTACCACAGTGCCCTCAAGTAGCTTAAGCATGGCTTGCTGCACGCCTTCGCCGCTTACATCTCGGGTAATAGATGGGTTGTCGCTTTTGCGGGCTATTTTGTCTATCTCGTCAATAAACACTATGCCGCGCTCAGCTTTTTTAACATCGTAATCAGCCGCCTGAAGCAAACGGGTAAGTATACTCTCCACATCTTCGCCTACGTAGCCGGCCTCTGTAAGTACCGTGGCGTCTACAATGGTTAGTGGCACGTTAAGCATACGGGCTATGGTTTTTGCCACCAGGGTTTTACCTGTACCGGTTTGGCCCACCATAAGTATGTTGCTCTTTTCTATTTCTACCTCGTCGTCGCTTTGTTGCTGCAGCAGCCTTTTGTAGTGGTTGTATACCGCTACAGAAAGTACTTTTTTGGTTTGATCCTGACCTATAACATACTGGTCCAGGAATGCGCGAATTTCTTTCGGCTTTTTAAGCTCCAGTTCGCCGGCAAGCGATACAGAACCGCCTTGTTTAAGTTCTTCCAGTACTATGCCATGTGCCTGCTCTATACACCTGTCGCATATGTGGGCGCTTATGCCCGCTATAAGCAGGTTAGTTTCAGGCTTTTTCCTTCCGCAGAAAGAACATTCTAAAATCTCTTTTGCCATTTTTGTAGTTTTCAGTCGCAGTTTTCAGTAATGCTTACTATTAAAACTGCGACTGTGACTGTTTTATTTTTCTCTTCTTAAAACTTCGTCAATCATACCGTATTCTTTTGCCTCATCGGCCTTCATCCAGTAATCACGCTCGCTGTCTTTGTATACCTTTTCATAAGGCTGCTTAGAGTGGTGTGCTATAATGTTATACAGCTCCTCTTTTAGTTTAAGCATCTCTTTAAGGTTAATTTCCATATCTGTAGCCACGCCCTGTGCACCGCCAGATGGCTGGTGAATCATTACACGGCTGTGCGGAAGTGCGCTACGCTTACCATCGGCACCTGCACAAAGTAGCACGGCACCCATAGAAGCTGCCATTCCGGTACAAATTGTAGCTACATCTGGCTTTATGTACTGCATGGTGTCATACATACCAAGGCCTGCGTATACGCTACCACCCGGAGAGTTAATGTAAATCTGGATGTCTTTGCTGGCATCTGTACTCTCAAGGAACAAAAGCTGTGCCTGTACTATGTTTGCCACCTGGTCGTCTATGCCTGTACCCAGGAAAATAATCCGATCCATCATAAGGCGCGAAAACACGTCGAGCTGAGACACATTTAGCTGGCGCTCTTCCATAATGTACGGCGTAAGCCCCATAGGGTTTACACGGTTAACCAGCTTATCATAATATAAATTGTTTACGCCGTGGTGTTTAGTAGCGTATTTTTTAAATTCTTTACCAAAATCCATAGTCTGATTTTTTCTTTTTATGGTTATTTAAATAAAATATAAAACGTCGGCTTTATAAAAGCCGACGTTCAAATATACTTATTTTTTGCGAGATATTATTCTCCGTACATTACCTTGATAAAGTCCTGATATGTAACTTCTTTGGTTTTGTACTTCACTTTTTCTTTAAACAGATCCATCATTTTTTCGCTCATAACCTGCTCGCTAAGCCTTTTAACCTCGTCCTGGTTAGTAAGTACACGTGCAGTAATGCTGTCTACTTCTTCGTCTGTAGGGTTAAGGTGGCCAAATTGTGCCATTTGTTGCTTAATGATCTTAGAAGCGTATGCTTTAAGGTCGTCAAACGTAATCTGAAGGCCGTTTTCGGTAATTACTTTACCTTCAATAAGCTGGTAACGCAGGCCGTTTTCTGATTTTTTGTATTCTTCTGCAGCTTCTTCTGCAGTAAGTTGTTTTTCACCTGCAGTTTGTAGCCATTTTACAAGGAATTCTGCCGGAAGTTCAAATGTAGTGTTCTCTATAAGAGATTCAGTAACATCGTTAAGGAATTTCTGGTCTGCCTGTTGTGCAAATTGCTGCTCGGCATCTTCCTTGATTTTAGCCTTAAGCTCCTCTACAGAAGAAACGTTGCCTTCGCCAAACAGCTTATCAAACAGCTCCTGGTTAAGTTCAGCTTTTTCGTGTGTGTTTACTTCTTCAATGGTAAAGTTTACTTCAATATCAAGTCCGTGTACATCGTCATGGCCTACTTTAAGGTAGTCCATAAGTTTGTGGTCGTCATTAAATAAACCTTTTGTAGAAAGGGTAACTACATCACCAGCTTTTTTACCGATGAATTTTTTACCGTCTTTTTTAGTTTTAAATATGTCTGTAGAAATGGTAGTGCGGTTGTTAATACCTTTTTCTTCGTTAGTAAAAGTACCGGTAATATCGTCACCTTCTTCTACAGTATCTTTAGCTATAAGTTTGCCAAACTGCTTTTGTATACGCTCTACCTGCTCGTCAAGCATAGTGTCATCGGCTACGATGTTATACTTAACCACTTTGTTTTTAGCGCCAAGGTCTACAGAGAACTGAGGGGCAAGGCCAAGCTCAAACTGAAACGAAAAATCGTTGGCATCCCAGTTAAAGTCTTCTGTTACTTTTGGTAGCGGGTTACCCAGTATGTCTAGTTTTTCTTGTACCAGGTAGTCGTTTAGTGAAGTCTGAAGCAGCTTGTTTACCTCGTCAAGCAAAATCGCTTTACCATATTGTTTTTCTATCAGGCTCATAGGTACAGCGCCTTTCCTGAAGCCGGGAATGTTAGCGTTTTTCCTGTAGTCCTTAAGTACTTTTTCTACTTGAGGCGTATAATCGTCTTTGGTAATGGCTACTGTTACAACAGCATTTAGTGCATCAACCTGCTCTCTGGTAATGTTCATTTGTAAAATATTTTGTTTCAAATAGTGGGCGCAAAATTAACTCATTTTTATTTTGCGTACAACTTTTTAAAGTATTGAATTTCAATAGGGCAAAATGCTGCGTTTTTATTGTAAAACCGTTATTTTTTGCTGTCTGATAACTTAGATATCAGGGCCTGCCCAAATGAAAGAATCAGGCTAAACAGCAACGCATCTATAAAACCACGCACGTGGAAGCCTTTTACAAAGTACGTGCACATAAGTACCAGGAGGGCATTGATTACCAAAAGGAATAGCCCAAAGGTAAATACCGTAGCAGGTAATGTAAAAAATACAATAACGGGTTTTACAAAAATATTAAGCAATCCAAGCACCAGTGCTACCATTAATGCGGTAGCCGGGTTGTCTATGGTTATGCCTTCCATAAAGTAGGCCAGCACCAGTACAAATACGGTAGTGAAAAAGATGTTTATTAGTGTTTTCATAGGTCAATGAAAAATGATGCGCAAAATTATAAAAAAAGCACCGCGTAAACGGTGCTTTTTGGTAAAACTATATTTAAAGGAGTTAGTTTGACGTAACAACGGTAGCACCCGGGTAATATGCCGGATTGTACAAAGGTAGTTTTGCCTTATAGTGGCTGTTAATTACTTTTATTATTTCGCTTGCTATAAGGGCATATCCGCGTGCGTTAGGGTGTACACCATCTAGCGAGAATACAGTAGTATTTACACGAGAAGTACTAAAGTACGCAGCATTGTATACTTGTCCATCGTCATAAGTAATACCGGTAACCAGTTGGTTAAGTATGGCGTTCATGTCTGCAACGGCAAGGTTTTTATCGGCAGCAATTTGTTTTATACTGGCGTTAAATGAAGTTGTAGCCGTATTAATCAGGTTTATTTCAGACTGAACCAATACGTGTTCGTCTTGCAGAGGGTAGGTAATACCAAATTTGTTAAACGGGGCAGGTATGCCGTCTGGGCTTGTGGCTATAACGCCACGCGTAGTAAGCAATACAAGGTCTGCCGCTGTAGCCTGCCTTGCCTGACCATAGGTAGCGCCAAGGAAAGTAGCATATGGTGCTGTTGCAGGATTGCTGCTAAAAGCTGCGGTAAGCTGCGCCTGAAGATTAGTAAGTGATTCGTCTTTAATAAGCAGTGGGTTGCCGCCTGTAGTATTTAGAAGGCTAATACGATCTCCTTGCCCAAACGCTGTAAGCGCTTGTTTCAACGGGCCATAAAGTTGGGTATTTAGCTGTGCTATGGTAGCATCTCCAACAGCAGTATCGCCCTGACCAAGAACAGAAGAAGTTAATGGGTTGTAAGGCACCGTAGTAAAGAACGGAATAGACGTTACATTCGGTATTGTCATTACAACTCCTTTAGCACCATTAGCTGTAAGTGTGTTAATGATGGTACTATAAACACTTTTAAATACGTTAGGGTCGGTAATGTCGTTGCTGTTATAGGTAGCAGGATTTGTGTTGCCTGCCCTGTCTTCACCGCGGCCACCATCCAGTGCGTAGGCAAGTACATCGTTAGAACCTATCCAGTTGGTAAAGAATGTAGGGTTAAGCGTCATGGCATCGCCTAGTACCGTAGCCGATGGCGACGTAGCCATACGTACATAATAAGGGTTAGCCGTTTTTGCCACTACACCGCCTAAGTTTCCATAACCGGGCGCCAGCAGGTGAAATGATTTTGCACCCGGAACCCCCATATTGTTAAAGGCTTTCGCTTGTAAGTTACTTACTTCTATAGTAGATGTACCTTTTATAGGCTCAGGTGAACTAGTTGAAGCGTTAAGCACCAGCCTATTGCTTCCTATTGGGGTTCCGCCCAGCAATAAACCACCAAGATTATTTACGTCATCGGCATACGATGGCTGAGTAAAAGCGCCACCGCCTACAAGGGCAAATTGCTGCGCCAGTAGGTTAGGGTACGAGTACGACTGTCCCACGCGAGACACAGTACCGTCCATATATCCCGCAGTAAGCGAGTTACCTATAGCTACATAGGTGGTAAAGTTAGCCTCACCTGCGCTGTATTCTGCATTGGTAAGTTCTTTGTCAAATTCGGGCTGACAAGCCGTGAAACCGGCGGCCAGCGCTGCTATAAAGAGTATTTTTTTGTTTTTCATGACAGGATGTGTGTAGGTTTTAGAAACTTTAAGAAAGTCCAAGTCCCGGAGAGATTACTACGTTTTTGTAAGTACCGCCAAAAGAGTAGGTACCTCCATCTTCTGTAGCGTGGTCATAACTGGCGTTAACTTCTTTAAAGTGCAGGTAAAGGAATGAAGCGTCTACACCAAGTTTAGAAGTAATCATGTATGTAAAACCACCGGTGTAGCCCTGAGAGTCGTTACGAGGTGTTTCTGGTGCAAAATAACCCGGTTGCACTGGGCTTTCGTCATAATACCATCCTACGCGGAACGATACTTTATTGTTTGGTTTAAACTGTGTTCCTAAACGATAGGTGCTGGCATCTTTATAGTTCCTGGGGTTAACCGATGTAGGGATGCTGTTTGCAAAATCCACAGTAAGTGCTTTGTAAGCATTCCAGTAGGCACGGTTGTAGTCAAAGGCAAAAAGCCACTTGTCTGTAAGCTGAACTGATAAACCTGCGGTTATCTCGGCAGGAAGCGGCAGGTCTGCGTTGAATTTTGTATTGAAGTAAGTACCCTGTGCATACGCCGGTACCTGGTTAAAGGTGGCGTTGCCGTTACGGGCTTCCATAGTTATGTGCGAACGGTAGTTAACGCCCAGTCTTACTTTTTCATGAGGGTTAAACATAAAACCTGCGGTCCATCCCCATGCGGTTACGCCTTTGGCTTCCAGGTTTACGTCGCTTGGATTGCCCTGCTCATCAGTAAGGCTGCGCGACAGGTTACGGTCAAAGGTTACACCGCCGTTTACATAAATAGGACCACCGCCTACGCTAAAGTAATCAGTAAGTTTTACAGAGATGGTAGGTTGTATGTATATGGCCTTTAAGTCAATGTTGTTTACAAGGTTAGCACCCTGCCAGTCTCTGTCCCATTCTACGGCACTACCGTAAGGAGTATATACGGCAAGGCCTGCGGTAAGCCAATCTGTAATTCGGTACGATGCGTAGAACTCTGCAGGTGTACCCATGTTGTTGGTTGATGATTTCCAGTTATACGTGTCGTTCTGGAACTTAGTGCGTGCAAAAAGCAGGTTGCCTCCTACAGACGCGTTAAACCTGTCTTTTAAAAATGAGGCTCCCGCCGGGTTAAAAAACAGCGTTTCGGCGCTGTTTACTACAGCAACCCCGGTATGGCCCATGGCAAGTTGTTTTTGTCCCTGCAGACTGATGCGGTATCCGCCGGCAAAGGCACTAGATGCTGTTACAGCTTACATGGTTATGGATAATAATTTTATCATGGTTTGAACTCTAGTTTAGGTTCTCAAATTACTAAT
>JAAXJD010000021.1:10165-14782 GCA_012270005.1 Flavobacterium sp.
ATTATGTAGGCATAATAATTATTTTGTCAAAAATAGGCTGTATAGTTTGTAAAATAATCACAAAACCAACGGTTTTTTTATTGTTTTTATATGCATGCATATAATTATGCAACAGAAAGCTGTATTGTGGGCTTAAAATCAAATTATTAATAAAAATATAATTGTTGTGGCGCTACGGTGCTTTTGCGGTAAATTCATACAAAAAATACACCTTATCATGCTAAAGAAGATTGTATACTCCTTTATAATACTCGCTGTTTTGGCCGTGGGTGTAAATTTTGGCGTAAAATATTACGCCAATAAAAAACTGCCTGCTGTTTTAAAAGAGCAAAAAAACTTTCCGTACACAGTTTCTTATAACGAGCTCGATGTTAACGTATGGATGGGGAGTTTTACAGTAAAAGGAGTGCAGCTTCGGCCCAAGTCTACTGCTTCAGATACGCTTAAAAATACCTTGTATGCCAGTATAAAGGAAGTAGGTGTACGCGGCTTCAGCGTATGGAAGCTACTTCGAACTAACAAAATTGTAGCTAACAGGGTAGAGGTTATACAGCCCGAGGCGGTACTTTATGATACCAAAAGGAAATATGACATTAAAGATGATGTAGAAAAACCCTTCAGGCAGGTAATACAAACAGGTTCGGTTTCTATAGAGCAGGGCCGGTTCCGTATGCTTGATTCGCTAAAGCATCCTACGCTAAAAGTGTCTAATGTGTTTTTTACTCTGACTAATATAACGGTAGACAGCACGTCGGTACAAAAAAATATTCCGGTGCGTTACCGCGATTATACCCTAAAGGCCGACAGCCTATATTATCGTGCCGATAAACACTATAATATAACCGCAGCCCATGTAGCGGCAACAGACACTTCTTTTACCGCCAGGAAGTTTCACCTGGTGCCACGGCAGACCAGGAAACAGTTTGTAGCTATGGTTCCGGTAGAAAAAGACCAGTTTAATATACAGGCAGAGAGCCTTAGTGTACAGGGAGCCGACTGGGGTTTTGTACGCGATACGTTTTACTTGCATACACCCCGCGTGGTTTTAAATAGCATAAAAGCTAATATTTACAGGAGCAAAGAGCCAAAGGGCGACCCTAAGCGAAAAAAGCTGTATAGCGAACTGCTGCGCGGCCTTGCATTCGACCTGGATGGGAAAACGCTCCAAATTAAAAATTCTGATATCCAGTACGAGGAGCAGATTGATTTTAGCAAACCGGCTGCACGTGTTTCTTTTTCTAAATTTTATGCTACTGCCGGTAATATATGCAGTACAGTGGGCAGGAAAAAGCTGCCAGATACCCGGATAGATGTGCAGTGCCTGTTTATGAGAAAAGCGCCGCTAAGTGTAAACTGGGTTTTTAATACCCGTAACCTAAATGATGCTTTTACCATAAAAGGGCATTTACAAAATATACCCAGCGAAGATATTAATCCCGTTGCGAAACCGTTAATGAACGTTACCACAACCGGTATACTTAATGATGTTCGGTTTACCTTTAACGGAAACAAGGAACGGGGCAGTGGATCTTTTGCCATAAAATATGACGACCTTAAAGTAGCTATGTATAAAAAAGATGGCAAAAAGAAGAATAAACTGCTTAGTGCTGTGGGTAACCTACTGGTAAAAAATGACAGCGATAACCGCCTTGAGGAAGCCCATCCTAATGTTGACCGTAAAAAAGATAAATCGGTGTTTAACTTCCTTTGGCTTTTTGTACAGCAAGGGCTCAAAGAAACGGTTTTGGTAGGAATAGTGTCTGGGTAGGTTTAGCGCAGCTGCCGTAACAGGCTGAAAAAATAGGGGCACAGACTGCCGCCAAACCTCGGGTTTATTTCAAATATTTTAGGTTTACCATCAATTGTCTTATAATCTACGCAGCAAAGGCCTTCAAATTCTATTGTATTTAGAATTTGTGTAAATTCATCCCTAAACCGGGAAAAGGTCACCTCTTTGGTAATCTGTTGCTCAGTACCCTGTAGGTAAACACTACGATTATAGGTGTAACGTATAGTTATCATAGCGGTAATCTGTCCGTTTTTAAATACGATATGGGCAGCATATTCATGTATCCCCGGGATTAGTGCCTGCGTAAAATAATCAGGGGCAGAAATTAGGGTGTCCACATTTATTTCGTCAGATTGGTTCTTGATGATGTAGGTATCGCTACTATATTCGCCCGTTTGTTTTTTGAGTATATAAGGGTATGTACTACTGCTATCAGGAACAAAGGTTCCTAAACCTTTTAGCCTTAGCGTGTCGGAAAAAAGCTTCTTGTTGTCGCATATCCGTATGGCTTCTAACGACGGTAAAGGTATAATGGTTTGATTAATAAAGTCTCGTTTTTTATGGCACACCAGTAGGTGCGGTACGCTCATAGGCACAACGATGTTGTACGCTGTAAAATCAGTATCATTATTAAAATCAGAAAATGCTATTGAAACCCCTGTGCCTGCAAAACTACGGGCAATAATGTTGTTTCGGTGGCTTTCTTTATCACTAAATAATATAGATATTCCTGAAAGGCGTTGCCTGGGGAATAAGATATTTTCCTTGTAACAGTATGCTTCTGATTTAAAACGTGCACGTAGTTTGGCATACAACGCTCTCCTGAAAATCAGTTTCAGTTTTTGCCCTTTAAGGCTATCATCATTCATAAAAATAGTAAGGTAGTAGTGTGGCGATAAAGGTAATAAAGTTGGTTTAACCTTGCTTACAGGATAATATTAAAATTGTCTTTATCAGAAAAAAAGTGGCGCTTGCCAAAAAAGTTTTCAACACGCAAAGGTTTTCGGAAGTGGTAAATCACGAATAGGTAAATTTGTATCAGGAAATTGGATAATTTTAAACCGTTAATACTCAAACCACATACAAATGAACAAACTATTTGCGGCCTGTATGCTGCTTATTGGCATGATGGTTTCTGCCCAGCAGTTATCATCGCCAAACAAAAACCTGCAGCTTACCTTTGCCCTTTCTGCCAAAGGGGAGCCTACATACGCGCTTACGTATAAAAATAAGCCGGTTATTAAAACCAGTAAATTAGGTATAGACACTAAAGACGTGGCCCCGCTGCTAAACGGCTTTACTATAGACAAAACCGAAACCAGCACTTTTGACGAAACCTGGACACCGGTGTGGGGTGAAGAGAAATCCATCCGCAATAACTATAATGAGCTTTTGGTTACACTTTCACAGAAAGACCAAAAAGGCCGTTACATCCGCATCCGTTTCCGTTTGTTTAACGATGGTCTTGGCTTCCGTTACGAGTTCCCGGAACAACCGGAGCTTAACTACTTTACTATTAAGGAAGAGCATACACAGTTTGCCCTTGCCGGCGACCACAAAGCGTTTTGGCTTCCCGGCGATTACGATACCCAGGAGTACAGCACCGTAACCAGCAAGCTTAGCGAAGTGCGCGGTAAAATGAAGGCTGCTGTAACGCCAAACGCATCGCAAACTACCTTTTCGCCTACAGGGCTTCAAACCCCGCTTATGATGAAAAGTGCCGATGGCCTTTACATAAACATTCACGAGGCTGCACTGGTAGACTACTCATGTATGTCGCTTAACCTGGACGATAAAAATATGGTGCTGGAGTCTTGGCTTACGCCAGATGCCATAGGTAACAAGGGCAACATACAAACCTCGTCTACATCGCCATGGAGAACAATAATAGTTAGCGATAAAGCAGGAGACATTCTTATGTCGCGCCTGGTGTATAACCTTAACGAGCCTACCCAGTTTAAAGACGTTTCGTGGATTAAGCCTGTAAAATATGTAGGTGTATGGTGGGAAATGATTACCGGCAAAAGCACCTGGGCATATAACGACCTTACAAACGTACACCTTGGCGAACTGGATTACAGCAAAACAAAGCCAAACGGAAAACACGCGGCTAACACCGCCCACGTAAAAGAGTATATAGACTTTGCTGCAAAGCACGGTTTTGATGCCGTATTGGTAGAAGGGTGGAACGAAGGCTGGGAAGATTGGTTTGGGAAATCAAAAGAATTTGTATTTGATTTTATAACACCTTATCCTGATTTTGATGTAAAAGAACTGCACCGCTACGCCGAAAGTAAAGGCATAAAAATTATTATGCACCACGAAACGTCGGGTTCGGTGCGTAACTACGAGCGCTGGATGGATAAAGCCTACCAGTTTATGGTAGACAACGGTTATAACGCTGTAAAGAGTGGTTACGTGGGTAACATACTGCCTCGCGGTGAATCTCACTACGGCCAGTGGATGGTAAACCACTACCTGTATGCTATTAAAAAAGCAGCAGACTATAAAATTATGGTAAATGCCCATGAGGCCATACGCCCTACAGGTCTTGCGCGTACATATCCTAACCTTATAGGTAATGAGGCAGCGCGCGGTACCGAATATGAATCTTTTGGCGGTAATAACCCAGACCATACTACCATATTGCCATTTACACGCCTTACCGGTGGCCCTATGGATTACACCCCGGGTATATTCCAAACCAAGATAAGCGCGTACAACCCGGATAATAACTAGTTTGTACATACTACCCTGGTAAAACAACTGGCACTGTACGTAACTTTCTACAGCCCACTACAAATGGCTGCCGACCTGCCTGAAACTTA
>JAAXJD010000077.1 GCA_012270005.1 Flavobacterium sp.
CTAAATCATCTTTAATATTGTCGTAATACAGGTCAGGTTGAGCCCAAGCAATATCGTCAATTGAGCCAACGATATCCTCTACAACCTCGAACGGTTCTGCATTTAACTCTATGAGTTCCTGGATAAGCTCATCCGGCGTATAGATTTCTCCAAGATAACCTCCCTCTCTTGAATTGTAACTCATAAAATTGGCGGCATCTTCATAAAAGTTAGAAATGCCATCCATAATAAATTCCATCAAATCTTCAAGAGGAACGACCTTTAGTTCCTTAGCACAATAATCGCAATAACCATCGGTGTAATTATGTTTAATGAAATTCTTGATGCTTTTATCGTCAATGTGCTTGATACAAATATTCTTATCTGGAATATTGCTTAAATGTCTACTTTCTAATTCAAGCCATTTCTGTTTAACTCCTCCCATATTTAATTTGCAATTTTTCGCTATATAACAAATTTAGTAAATTTAAAAGGACGCTTGAATTCGCATTTGTGAAGTCAAAAATCAATTACTATCAAAGAAAAAGACTAATCAGTGGGATAATGAATATCCCACACAATAATGTCGCAACCTGTTTGGTACAATGAAAGAAAGGGTGTTGTGCGAAGCAGTGCATTTTAGCAAAGGGGTTGCACCGCTTTAATGCAAAAAGGCTGCCCGACCATCGGGAGGATCTGTCTTTTTGCCGCCCGACTTTTCTGGTCAGGCGGTGTTTTAAACTTTACTACTATTAAAATGATTTTCTATTTTACGCTCTAACAAGGTGTCGAGTATTTCCCACTCGCTGTCGTACTCCTTGCCCTCAAAATGGTAGGTGTCGGTTTCCTCGTCTAATTCATAGCTGTCAAAGTCCTGGCTTTCTAAGCAGATGTCCTTTAGTATGCCATCTTCAAATATTGCCTTGCCGTACACTAAGCAGCCCAATTCTTCATACTCGTGTGTAAAGTCCACTTTGAAATGTTCGGCTATCTGCTTAACGGCATCCGTATTTGGCGACCATTTTGTTTCATACTGGAATACACCCGCACTTTCATTGTCCTGACTGATATTGTAGAAATAATCTCCGTGCGTGTCCTGTACGAAATGGGGTAAATGCCCGCAGTTGTCTTTCTGTTCCTGTTCAGCCATTGATTTGAATAGCTGTGTTATCTGCTCTATTGCTTCGGCTGTTCCCTCAAAAACAACCCAGTTGTTGCACCAATTAGCCATAATTATTTATCGTTTAAGGTTATCTGTAAAAATTTGTCGCTCCCGAAAAGCAGGTGTATCGCCTGTTTTAATTGCGGGTCGAATTGTGCATCCTCTGTATATTCAATCAGGCAGTGGATAGCGAAAATTGAATTGTGTCCGTCAAAAAAATGGTCTGTAAACCAGTTCGGGCGTTTCCAAAGTGGTTCATTCTTGTCTATGCCTTTTTGTGCATTCTGCACAAGCCTGTACCAAAATTCAGCGGTAAAAAATCCCTTTTGATACCAACCCTCACGAAAGGCGGTTTCATTTTGCAGGAAGTAGTCGCATTGCGTTTTTATAGCGTTTTGCAGGTTCTCCAGTTCTGCGGGAAACAATTTGCACAACAAGCCCGCTTTATCGAGGTTGTCCATTTTATCTAATGCTTTCATATCTTTTGTTTTTAGTAGGCGACCACCTTTGCAGGCAGTCGCCTTTGATGATTAATTGAAGTTGAAAATCTCTGCTCCTGAATAGGCAAAGTCTGTACACAGTTCAAAGGCTTTTTGTGTCTTTAGCTGTGCTGTACCGCCCATTACAATAGATTGTAGTTTGGCTTCGCCATCCCTGTAATTGCGTACATTCTGAAAGTAACCTGTAACAGCATTGTAAGCCCCGAATAATGTGCCTTTGGTAGTTGCCATTTGTTGGGTGTCGCTTATCATAGCGTATTCAAAGGCATCATCTACGGTGTTTTTAAACACGGTGGAAACTTCATCTTCCGCACCTTTTTTGAGCAGGTTAAGCGTTTCTTTGTTCGGGCAAAGTGCCAACTGGATTAGCTTTCTTACTTCTCGGTCTGTTACCCTTACTTTAGCCCAATCGTTAAAGATGTTCTCTAACTGCGTGCTTAGTGTGTTGGCAAGCCCCATAACCTTGTGAGCATTTTCGAGGCGTTGTTTTGCTCCTGACGTGTGTTTGATACGCACTACATTGGTCATACTCCGCAATGATGCGTTCAGGGTGTTTTGACATACGATACGGATAGGTGTAAACGCTGCGGTAATACTTCCACTACCGTCGTGGCTTGTGGTTAAGAAGATGTACTTTTCTGTAACATCGTCGCCGTTACCTACACGGATATAGTCGGGCAGCTTGGCAGTAATAAAAATACGCTCCCCGTTACCCAATGCTCCTGCGGTTTCGTACAATATTCCCTCGCCTCCGCCTACAATAGCATCAAAGAAATTGAACGCCTCACGGTTTTGTACAATATGGTAGTCTTTGCCTACCACGCCCAACGGTGTATTGGTGTCGGTGCGGAGGGTGGCGAAACTGTTAGGTACTAAGATGTCATTGGCTTCAATCAGTTCTCCGTTTTCGCCTATGCTCATTGTTCTGCCCTGTGTAAACAGTGGGGATTTGATAACCTCGTAATCTAAACCTGCGTGTACTATTGCTTCCTCGCTTGTTGGGTATTGCTCTACGATTTGCCCCAAACCGTGCCACGCTTTTTGTTGAACGCTAAAGAATGAATGACGTCCTGTTTGCTCGTTGAAATTGATGTTGTGTGCCATAATGCTAAAATTTTGATGTTTGAAAAAATGTTATTTACTCACTCGCTTTTCTCGTTTCCCGCTTCCCGTTGTGGTTTGCTCCGCTTCGCTTCGCATAAATTTTTCCAAAAGAAATTCTCATGACTAAACACATTTTTTAGAGTCACTAACAGGC
>JAAXJD010000081.1 GCA_012270005.1 Flavobacterium sp.
ATCATTCTTTTTCTATTCTCTTAAATATATCCAATTACAAACATAGGATGACTGCGACTGGAAACTGTGACTGAAAACTGTTTTCCCATCAACCGACAACCAATAACTACAACTTAGCGCGTTCGTATTGTTTAGGCCAAACCACATCGGCACCCAGCTCATGGGCAAAGGTAAGCCCCAGGTGGGCATCGCGCAGCGATTCACGGGCAAACAGCACCAGGTCGGCTTTACCTTCAGCTACAATGGCTTCTGCCTGTTGCGCTTCGGTAATAAGCCCTACGGCACCGGTACAAATGTGGGCTTCTTTTTTAATCCTTTCGGCTATAAAAACCTGGTAGTTTGGCTCCACCGGTATTTTTTGCCAGTATACCAGCCCTCCCGACGAGCAGTCGATAAGGTCTACGCCTTTTTCCTTTAAAATTTTAGCCAATGCTACAGACTCGTCCAGCGTCCAGCCACCATCGGCCCAGTCGGTTCCCGAAATGCGTACAAATAACGGCAGGTCGGCAGGCCATTCGGTTTGCACGGCTTCGGTAACTTCCAGCAGCAGGCGTATGCGGTTTTCAAAACTACCGCCGTATTCATCGGTACGTTCATTAGATAATGGTGACATAAACTGGTGCAGCAGGTAGCCGTGCGCGGCGTGTAGCTCTACCACCTTATACCCGGCGGCGAGCGATCGTTTTGTGGCGGCTTTAAAATCGGCTATAACCTTGGCTATGCCTTCTTTGTCCAGTTCCAGCGGAGGAAGTTCCTCGCGGTCGCTAAAACGTATGGGGCTTGGGGCTACGGTGCGCCATCCTCCTTCGGCTTCGGTAAGCTTATGCCCGCCCTGCCATGGTGCGGCGCAGCTTGCCTTGCGGCCCGCGTGTGCCAGCTGTATACCCGGAACCGAATTTTGTTCCAGTATAAAATGGTTTATCTCTTTTAGTTTTTCTATCTGCGCATCGTTCCATAAGCCCAGGTCGCCCGGAGAAATGCGCCCCTCCGGAGATACGGCAGTGGCCTCCTGAATAATAAGCCCGACACCACCCGCAGCGCGTGCGCCCAGATGTACCAGGTGCCAGTTGTTAGCAAAGCCGTCTACGGCGCTGTACTGGCACATGGGCGATATTACAATGCGGTTTTTTAGTATAACGCTCTTTAGCTGATGTATAGAGAATAATTGTGACATAGTGTATTTTATTAAACCTATCCTTACAGAAAGGTAGTGGATTTATTTGTAAAGTTACCCCAGTAGGCCGAATTATGAATTGCATTTGTCATTATTAACAAACTTTTAAATACGATAACGGTGTAATTATTTAGCCCTGCGTAAATCAGAAAACACTATTTTTGTGCGTTTATATATACTTTTTTAAATCAACTAAATGGATACACTGATTCAGATTGCCCAGCTGGTTTTAATGCTTTCTATACTTGTAATTCTGCACGAATTTGGGCACTATATAACCGCCAAAATGTTTAAGGTAAGGGTAGAAAAGTTTTACCTTTTTATGGACTGGGGCTTCTCTCTTATAAAAAAGAAAATAGGCGAAACCGAATGGGGCATAGGGTGGCTTCCGCTGGGTGGCTACGTAAAGCTTAGCGGCATGATAGACGAAAGCATGGATACGGAGCAAATGAAAAGCGAACCGCAACCGTGGGAGTTTAGGGCTAAGCCGGCCTGGCAGCGCCTTATTATTATGATGGGGGGTATTATTGTAAATATATTGCTGGCGTGGTTTATTTTTACCATATTGTATGCTACGGTGGGTAAACAGTACATGAGTACCGATGCAGTACAGGAAAAAGGCCTTGCCTTTGGCGAAGTGGGTAAAAAAGCCGGCTTTAAAGATGGCGACCGCATAGTTAGTGTAGATGGTAAATACCAGCCAAGGTTTGACCGTATGCTGCTGGATGTGCTTTTGGGCGAAAATGTAACTGTACAACGCGGAACCGAAAAGGTAAACATTCACCTGACCGATGAAAACATAAAGGCAATACTGGAAAAAGAGGGTAAGGATTTTATACACCCGTATACAAATGTAAGCGTTATAGACAGCCTGTCTCCTAAGGGTACGGCTAAGGCATCTGGACTTAAAGTGGGCGATAGCCTTGTGGGGGTAGAAGGTAAGCCGCTACGCTACCTATCTCAGGTAAGCGAGGAGGCCTACGCGCACCGCAAAGGTAAACTTACACTAAACATAAAGCGTGGAACCACGCCTATGGATATAACCATGCCGGTAGACAGTACGGCTACACTGGGTATAGTACAAAAAATGCCGCACAGCAAAGACTTTGAAGTAAGTGAGAAGTTTAGCGTGTTCCAGGCAATACCTGCTGCGGTAGAAGAATCGTACAGCCTTATAGTTTATAATATAAAACAGTTTAAACTAATACTGCGCCCAAGTACCGGTGCCTACACACAGGTAACAAGTATAGTGGGTATAGCCAGTAAAATGCCTACAACGTGGGACTGGGTGTTTTTCTGGAAGTTTACAGCACTGTTTTCTATAGGCCTTGCGTTTATGAATATCCTGCCAATACCGGGGCTAGACGGGGGGCATGCCATTTTTACCATAGCCGAAATGATAACCGGAAAAAAACTTTCAGATAAAGCCGCGGGTGTGGTACAAACAGTGGGGATGGTTATTTTGCTTAGTCTCATGGTGTTAGTTATGGGCAAGGATATATGGGCACTGGTGAGCAAAAAATTCTTTTAAAATTTTTGATATTTTTGTTTGGAGAATTTAAAAATGGGTGTATCTTTGCACCGCAATAAAGGCGAAACACTAACGTCAACGTTCTTAAAGATAAGATAAGTTTTAAATAACTTTTACAATATACAGTTTCCTCCTTAGCTCAGTTGGTTAGAGCATCTGACTGTTAATCAGAGGGTCCTTGG
>JAAXJD010000187.1:0-9555 GCA_012270005.1 Flavobacterium sp.
GTTTTGATGAAAAACAGCGAGCTTATCTCCGGGTTTCGCGGCTATTGTAAAAACGCCATCGGCAGCGCTTTTGGTCTCGGTTCCGGTATTTTTATTGATGATAAAAATTCCTGCAGTACCTTCCCCAGAAACAACAACCTTGCCGTAAAGCGGTTTGCGCACCTGTGCTACACAACTAAATATAAGTAGGAGAAAGGTAACAGCAAGGCTACTTTTCAGTTTCATTACGTTCTAAATATACTTTGGCACTGCGCTGAATATTCGGTTTTGCCTTATTTCGGTTTTTGTCACTCAGTGCCTGCAGGCAATCAGGATCTTCTACAATAAAGTAAGCAAACGCCTCGGTCTGGTCTGCCGGGATGCCAAATTCGGTTTCGGCTTCCTCAGGAGAATACATGTTCTTAAAGTTATCTATGGCTATAACTTTGTCTTCAGTATTTACATTCTGGTTAATAATTTTGGTACGCCCATTTACCTTGTTCGCCATAGCATCTACGCTAAGGCTAACGCCCTGGTTAGTAGTTACGGTGCGGTTTGCCCTTTTGCGGCGTTTTGCAGGAGTGTAGGCTTTTTCGTACCCAGTGGTTACGCCCAGCTTTTTAGAGTTTATTTTATCGTCTACCACAACTTCGGCAAGCTCTGTGGTTTTTAGTTTTACCTCAAAAGTATATGGCTGCTCGTTAAACCATTTTTTGCGTAATTCAAACTCGCGTGTATCGGTACGGTCAGAGTATATGGCCAAAATATCGCCGCTACGTGCCTGTATGGTAAAAAGGCCGTTATTGTCGGTTTTTGTTTCGGCACCTGTGGCCTGGTTGATTACAAAAATATTAGGCAGTGAAGCATCGCCTACAATTACTTTTCCCGAAAAACTTTGGCGTTGAGCCATTACGCTGCCTACGCATAAAAACAGCAGCAGAGAGAGTAGCTTATTCATGTTGGTTCTGTAGTTTGTTATATTTATCAGACAGGTCCATTAATGTAAGTTTCATTAAAGACTCATTTTTACTTCTAATAGCATCGGACATGGTGGGGTCTTCTATGGCGTAAAATAAAAAGCCACGGGCCAAATCACGTGGTACGCCCATATTAGCCAACTCTTCGTCGGTAAAAATACCGTCTATTACCGCCATAAGCTGTTCTTTGCGTTCGGTTTCAAGCGCTTTTTTAAGCATCTTTAGCCTCCCGCTAAGCACATTTAGCAGTAAATCCAGCCCTATGCCGCTCTTTGCCGTATGCACGCGGCGTTCGGCTACCGTCATCCGTATCTGGTCTTTAGGGACAAGCCCCAGGGTTTCCTCGTTTACATCGTTTATTACCACCTCCTGTAGCTGCGTGGCCTTTGCATCAACCTCCAGTACATAGGGTGTTTGCGTAAATGATCCTTTGCTTACCGCAAACTGGCGGTCTTCAATGTTTTTGCCGTATACAGCCAGCTTATCTCCCGGTTTTGCAGGCAGGGTAAATTTGCCCTCTGTATCGGTACGCACCTCTGTGCCTGTATGGGTATTGATTACAAATATGCCGGTAGCATTGCCACCGTTTACCTGCACACGCCCGCTAAGAGGCTGGCGCTCCTGGGCGAAGGTAACAACCGGGCAAACGCACAGTAAAAAAAGGATAAGGTTTTTAATGGTCATTGTTTAGTAAAGACAAATATTTGGTTGCAAGACCAGACATCATAAACCTTGCCATTTCGTGGTTTTTTTCGTCTATGGCTTTAGTGAGGTATTTGTTTTCTACAACGTAAAATAAAAATCCACGTACATACTCCACCGGAATTTTCAGTTTGGCTACTATGTCGTCTTCACTATAAAGGTAGTATATTTTATCTATAAGCGTTTCCTTTTTTTCGGTTTCTGCAGCTTTTCTAAGCATGGCAGTGCGGCCGCTAAAGGCGTGAAAAATAGGGTCGAGCCCTAACGGATTCATTTTAAACTGGCTCGCGGTAGCCAGGCGGCGCTCGGCTGGGGTATACTTTTTTTGGTTAGCCGGTACAAGGCCCAGTCTTACCGAATTTATATGGCTGTAATCGTTAATAATAACCTCTGTAAGCTGGCGGTGCATGGGTTCTATAGGTACTATGAGTAAATCGCTGCCAAAATGTTCCTGTTTTACAACCACCTCTTTGGCCGTAAACTGTATAGATGAAAACAAGAGCGTATCGTTTACGGCAGCGGGTATGCTAAAGTAGCCCCCACGCTTTGTAAACACGGTAGCCTCAGTACTGCGGTTAATAACATAAATCCCTTCAAGATCATCAAAGTTGCTCGATACTTTTCCGTTTACGGGGCAGCGGTCTTGCGCCCGGCAAACCGGTGCTGTAAGTATAAAAAGGGCTAACAGGGCGTATGCAAATGGTTTCATAGTGTGTATTATGGTGGTTTTGCGGCATGCAGGTATAAAACTTTGTACCTTTGCAGCCACTACAACAGTATTAACGAATGAAAAAACTTATTATTGCGAGTACCTCTACCTTACACGGAGGCAGCTACCTGGAATATTTAGAGCCGGTGTTGCAACGCCATTTTGAAGGCTGTACATCGCTTATATTTATACCGTATGCGCGCCCGGGAGGCATAAGCCATGACGACTATACTGCGCGTGCTGCGGCATACTTTGCAAAGTTAGGCATTGCCGTAAAAGGAATACATCAGTTTGAAGACCCGGCAGCGGCGTTAACCGACGCTGAAGCCGTGTTTACCGGAGGGGGTAATACGTTCCTGCTGGTATCACAGCTGTACAAGACCGGGGTTATTACGGCACTTTCAGAGGCTATAGACCGCGGCGTACCTTACCTGGGCAGCAGTGCCGGCAGTAACATTTGCGGCATAACCATGCAAACCACTAATGATATGCCTATAGTATATCCGCCGAGTTTTAAAACTTTGGGAGCCATATCCTTTAACCTGAATCCGCACTACCTGGATCCACAGCCGGGCAGTACCCACATGGGCGAAACCCGTGAAACCCGCATACGCGAATTCCACGAGTTTAATACCGTACCGGTGCTGGGCCTGCGTGAGGGCAGCTGGCTGGAGGTAAACGGTACATCGGTAGCCCTGCGGGGCGACCTGCAGGCAAGGCTTTTCCGCCACGGCATGGAACCTGTAGAAGTAGCCCCGGGCACTGACCTGAGCGGACTAAAGTAATACTAAACCACGCGCAGCGTGGTTTTTTTATGCACGCACTCAATTTTTTTTATTTATTTTAATGCTGTTAATCAGTTTGTTATAAAATATTTTTAAAAAAATAATGTTGTCATGCAACCATTTTTCAGGTTGGTGCGTCTTACCCTGTAGAAACCATTATTGAACCAATACGCATACATTTTGAAAGTAATATCCTTACATAGAGATGAAGCCGGGCTGATACGGCAGGCCGCCGAAAACAACCGGCACGCCCAGCAGCAAATCTACACGGCACACGCACCGAAAATGCTGGGGGTGTGCAGGCAGTACATAAAAGACCTGCACCTGGCCGAAGATGTAATGATAACGGCTTTTATGAAGGTGTTTACGGGCCTTAAGAACTTTGAGCACAAAGGCAGTTTTGAAGGATGGATACGGCGTATAATGGTAAACGAATGTATAAGTTACCTGAGGGTGCAAAAAAAAGTGGGTTTTCTGGAAGATGAGTTTTATGTAGAAGACACCCATAATAATATAGAAAGCGGACTATCTGTAGAGGATATTCAAACCCTGATAGATGCCCTGCCCGAAGGTTATAAAATGGTGTTTAACCTGTACTGCGTAGAAGGGTACAAACACCAGGAAATTGCCACCATGTTAGGGATAAGCGAGGGTACCAGCAAAAGCCAGCTGAGCCACGCAAGGAAAATGCTGCAGGAGCAGGTAAACAAACTAAAGAATTACGAAAATGGAACCGAATAAACTGGAACAGGAAATACAACAAAAGCTACAGCAGCGTACCATACAGCCATCGGCTAATGCGTGGGACAGGCTCGATGCTATGCTTACCGTAGCCGAACAGCAGGCAGCTCCGCAAGAGGTAATAGTAGTGCCTGTTAAGAAAACCAACCGTAGCTGGTTGTATGTGGCGGCGGCTTTTTTGCTGATGCTGGGCGGAGGGTTCTTCCTGATGAACCACGAAGCGGAACAAAACGGGATTGATACTAATGCTCCACAGGTGGTAAAAAACAAAACGGAGCAGCCACAAACTACCGCTCCTGTTACACAGGTAACGCAAGATACCGCACCGCAATACAGTGAGGTTGCTGAAGCTGCCAAGCCGGTTGCTAAAAAGGCATTACAACCAAAGGCAGAGAAATCATATAAGCCGGTACAAAACCTAATGCCGCAAAGGCAGGAAATAGCCCAGCAAAATAAGGAACAGGTTAATAACCCGAACGCTCAGGCACCTGATGCTAAAGTCGGTAAACTTAAGGTAGACCCGCAAGCGCTTTTAGCAAGCGTGGAAGGAAAGGCTAACCCTGCTAACAGTGCTGTAACAAACATAAACCAACCAAAAATCAAGGTAAACCCTAATACCTTACTGGATAATGTGGAAGGGGAACTAAACGAATCTTTCCGGGGTAAGGTAATTAATACACTGGAAAGAAAATATAAAGCTGTAAAAACTGCTGTGGCAACACGCAATTTGGAATAGTTCAATCATCATCAACATCAAAAAAATTAACAAACATGATTAAGGTAACTTTTTATGTAATGGCATTCTTATGCCTTGCTGTAAACAAATTGAGCGGTCAGACTTTTTCTCAAAAGGCCACCGAAATCTCAAACAACATTGAAACCATTACCAAGCAGGAAAAGGATTCGCTTAAAATAGAGGTAGACGCCGTAAACCTGCTGCTGGATAAAAACGAAATAACTGCTGCCGAAGCCGATAAACGTAAAAAAGAATATGCCGAAAAAAGGGCTAAAAACATTGAAACCCGCGTAGGTGTAGAGGAACAAAAACTGGCCGACCTGGTGCGCGACAAAGTAGACGGTAAAATACAGGCGGAGAAAAAAGTAAAAGGCTTTAGGATTACATACTCAGACGGGGACAAAAACGATACCATTAAAGCAAGGTCGCAAAGGCAAAGACGCACTACATCGCAATTTGTATATGCACTGGGTGTAAACAGACTGGTTAAAGACGGGGCATCTGCCGATGGTTTTAAATGGAGATCGGATTTTTATGAAGTAGGCCTTACCTGGAACACACGCCTGGCTAAAAATAACAACCTGCTGCACGCTAAATACGGGCTATCGTTACAATACAACAACCTGCGCCCGGACAACAACCGCTACTTTGTAAAAGAGGGTAACCAAACGGTGTTGGCCGACTTTGGCAGGAACCTTGATGTAGCCCGCCTGCGCTATGTAAACCTTGTAGTGCCTGCGCACCTGGAGTTTGATTTCAGTAAGAAAAGAATGAACGGCGATAAAGTAGATTTCCGTACCCACGAAAGTTTCCGTATCGGTTTAGGGGGGTATGCCGGGTTTAACGTTAAGGAGAAACAAATCCTTAAATATAAAAACGATGAAGGCAACAACGTAAAGCAAAAAACAAAAGGCGATTATAATGTAAATGATTTTGTGTACGGTGTTAGTGCTTATGTAAGCTACAGGGCTGTAGGGGTTTATGCGAAGTACGACCTTCAGGAAACCTTTACCCACAGTTTTTCAGGATATAATAATTTCAGCCTTGGCATGAGATTTGATATAAATTAGTTAGTTAAGGGTTAGTTTTTGTACTATTTTTTAAAAAAGGCGTTCCTAAGTGAGAGGGGACGCCTTTTTTGCGTTTTTAATCTTTTGCTAAACTTTAGGGGGCATGGAGATATTTCAGTAATTTTAAGCAAAATTAAATTTCCCCATGCCTCACAACCATGCACACCATGGGCACGACCACGCGCACCATACTTCGGCTAAAAATATAAAAGCAGCGTTTTTCCTTAACCTTGGTTTTACCATACTGGAAATCATAGGCGGGTTTTATGTAAACAGTGTCTCCATACTATCTGATGCCCTGCACGATATGGGCGACAGTCTTTCGCTGGGGCTTTCGTGGTACCTGCACAACAAATCCTCTCAAAAAGCCGATGCCAAGTTTACATTTGGCTACGGCAGGTTCAGTTTGCTGGGTGCGCTTATAAACAGTATTATACTTATTGTAGGTTCGGGCTTTGTAGTGTATGAGGCTGTAAACCGGCTGTTTCACCCGGAGCACGCCGATGCTAAGGGAATGCTTTATTTTTCGCTGCTGGGCATGGCGGTAAACGGTTATGCTGCATATAAGCTTATGGACGGAAAATCTATGAACGAGCGTGTGGTGAGTTGGCACCTTATAGAAGATGTACTGGGCTGGGTAGCGGTATTTATAGTATCTGTAGTAATGCTGTTTGCCGATGTGCCGTGGCTGGATCCGGTACTGTCGCTGGGTATAACGCTGTTTATAGTGTACAATGTAATCGGGCGGCTTAAAGAAACGTTGTTTATAATGCTGCAAGGCGTACCTGCCGATGTAGATACCGAGGCGATTAAAGCCGAGATATTAAGGTTGCCAAATGTTACCGGTATGCACCATGTAAACGTATGGTCGTTAGAAGGCGAGCACCACGTATATACCGCCCACATACAAACCGAAGGGGTGGATACCTTTACCGAACTGGTGGAAATAAAACGCGGTGTAAGGCAAATCCTTAAAAAATACACGTTTACGTATTATACTATAGAGGTTGAGGTAGAGGGCGATGGGTGTGAATTGGGTGCAAATACATAACAGAATTAACTGCTATCGGAATCGACAATAAAATTTAATTTACAAATTATGAACTTTTGCAGAGTGTGTGGACTATTTATAGATAGTTTACCTTGGGGTAAAGATGGGAAATCGCCCACGTATGAAATATGTCCATGCTGTGGAGTAGAGTTTGGATATGAAGATTATACTGTAAAATCAGCTAAAAATTATAGAAGTTTATGGACTCGACAAGGATGTAAATGGTTTAATTTGAGAGAAAAACCCAGTAATTGGAACTTAGAAGAACAGATGAAAAATATACCAAACGAATTTAAGTAATAAGGGTAGCGGATTGTTTTAAAAAAAATCCCCATCTTTTCGGATGAGGATTTTTTCTATTGTTGAAATATCAGGATTTCGTTCAGTTTGTTTATAGATAGGTGTAACGATCTTTTAAAAGTCCATTTTAAATACCAACTTCCTCCAAAAAAGAACATGCTTAAGGGGATTATCAGCCCCATATTTTTCCATCCTGGTTTGGTTATTAACTGCATTATTATGGTTGCAAACATCATTAATGTAATTATGCCTGCAAGAATTTTAAAAGGCTTGTTAACCTGCGTATTTACTTTACAGCTATCGGTATAAAATGTTCCGGTAAGTATGCAGAAAGCGCCTATGCCGGGAGTGGATGAAATTAGCCGGAAACCTTGGTTGTCTACTTTTCCGATAAAGCTCTTAGGCGTTATTCCAGAAACCAAACTATCTGAATATTTGGTATTCACAGTCAGATATTCGACTGCTCTTTCACGTTTAAAGCGATATTGCAAATTGTACTCACGTTCCGGAAAAATTTTCATTTTCATAAGCTGACGGTACACTAAATTACCCCTGAGCTGTCTCTACGTCTTTGTTTATCTTTTTTACAAGACCTTGCAGCACGTTACCCGGGCCTACTTCAGTAAACTGGGTAGCGCCATCGGCAATCATGTTCTGTACGCTTTGCGTCCATTTTACGGGAGCCGTAAGCTGTATAATAACGTTCTTCTTAATTTCGTCAGCATCTTTAACCGCCGTAGCCGGTACGTTTTGGTACACAGGGCACACCGGGTTAGCAAAGGTAGTAGCCTCTATGGCAGCGGCAAGCTCCTCGCGGGCAGGCTCCATCATCGGGCTGTGGAATGCACCACCCACAGGCAGTAACAGGGCACGCTTAGCACCCGCAGCTTTAAGCGCTTCGCAGGCAGCCTCTACTGCTTTGGTTTCGCCGCTTATTACCAGCTGACCCGGGCAGTTATAGTTGGCTGCAACCACCACACCGTCAATAGATGCACATACATCTTCTACAATTTTATCGTCAAGGCCCAGTACGGCAGCCATGGTGCTTGGCGTGATTTCGCAGGCTTTTTGCATGGCAAGCGCACGCTGGCTTACCAGTTTCAGTCCGTCTTCAAAAGTAAGGGCACCGGCCGCTACAAGCGCGCTGAACTCGCCCAGTGAGTGACCCGCCACCATATCTGGAGTAAAGCTGTCGCCCAGGGTTTTTGCCTTAATAACCGAGTGTAAAAATACCGCCGGCTGGGTAACGCGGGTTTCTTTTAGCTGTTCGGCAGTACCTTCAAACATAATGTCGGTAATACGGAAACCAAGGATGTCGTTTGCTTTTTCAAAAAGTTCTTTTGCTTCGGCATTACCTTCATACAGGTCTTTTCCCATTCCGGTAAACTGGGCACCCTGGCCCGGAAATACGTATGCTTTCATTGTTCGTGTCTGTTTTTATCCGGCAAGCCTGTGGGCTTATCGGTTGTTTTTTGTCGGGGCAAAAATACGCTTTTTTCTGTATATGGCTGTGTAGCGCATATTTTGTATCTTCATAAGGCAAACAAAACAAGAAAAACCATTTATGAAAATAGCTACCTACAATGTTAACGGCATTAGCAGCCGCCTACCGGTATTGCTGCGCTGGCTTGCCGAAGAACAACCCGACGTGGCCTGCCTGCAGGAATTAAAAGCCCCCGACGAAAAATTTCCGCTTATGGATATACAGCTTGCCGGTTATGAAGCCGTTTGGATAGGGCAAAAAAGCTGGAACGGCGTAGCCTTATTGGTAAAGGGATACGAAATAACCAATGTTGTAAAGGCCTGCCGGGCGACCCTGCCGACGAGCAAAGCCGCTACCTGGAAGCTACTGTAAACGGCATACGCATTTGCTGCCTGTACCTGCCTAACGGCAACCCTGCGCCGGGTCCTAAGTTTGATTACAAACTGGCGTGGTTTAAGCGTTTCCACCATAGGGCAAAAGAGTTGCTGGAACTAAAACTGCCTCTGGTACTGGTGGGGGATTTTAACGTTATTCCCGCTGAGGCAGACGCCTACAAACCGGAGCGGTGGGTAAACGATGCGCTGTTCAGGCCGGAAACGCGCGCTGCTTTTGAAGGGCTTAAAGCCTTGGGCTTTACCGATGCCTTGCGCCACCTGAATCCTGATGCTGTTATTTATACCTATTGGGATTATTTCCGGGATGCCTACAACCGCAATGCCGGCCTGCGCATAGACCATTTTTTACTAAACGATAGCGCGTTATCGCTTTTGCAAAGTGCTGGTGTACATACCCAGGTGCGCGGTTGGGAAAAAACCAGCGACCATGCCCCGGTATGGATTACACTACAGCCGTAACATTTTACCCCGGTTAACGACTTATATTGTAAAACACACCAAAACATGAAAAAGTCGGCTATTGTTATTGTAGTCATCCTGGCAGCGTTATTCCTTTATTTCGGCATGCCGGTATTTAATTTCCGTTTCCTTAAGCTCCCGCTTATGCTGGCGGCGTTGCTTTTAGCA
>JAAXJD010000187.1:9565-14481 GCA_012270005.1 Flavobacterium sp.
TGTACACTCATTACAAGTTAAGTCACAAACTGAAGGGAAAAGAAATGAATAAATACTATTCTGGGTATAATTCAAATGGCAAGAATGCAAGGGCTTTACAATTGAAAGCTGCTGGTATTATCATCAAAGGCAGAGGGTACGGGTAAAAAAGCCACGCTTAAACCTGCAGCGGCAGCACGCCCGTTGCTAATAGCCATAGGCGCCATTGTGGCTTACATAGTGGTTATGAGCATAGCCAGTGCACCTATGTTTCGGAGTGATGCGTATCGTGCGCTGATAGGCAACGTTAAAAACGGAACAGACATTCACCACCACATTACCCCGCTGGATATAGATAATGTGCGCGTGGTAGACCAGGACCTTGCGTATCTGCTGGGCGAAAAAATATTGGGTAGCGAGCCTGCACTGGGCAGCAAAACCACCCTGGGCGATTTTAATATACAAAAGGTAAACGGCAAGCTGTACTGGGTAGCGCCGCTGCTGCATTCAGGATTTTTTAAGTGGGTAAATAACCGCGAAGGTACCCCGGGCTACGTTATGGTTTCGGCTACTAACGAGCGCGATGTAAAGCTGGTAGAGCAGGTGGGTGGCGCCAAGCTGGCTATTAAGTACCAGCCGGGGGCGTTCTTTTTTCAGGATTTAAAGCGTTATCTGTACTTTAACGGCTACATGGCTACCGGTCTTACAGATTATACGTTTGAGATAGACGACCAAGGTAAACCATACTGGGTGGTTACCCGTTATAACAAACAGGTAGGCATTAGCGGTAACAATGCTACGGGTGTTGTTATTGTAGATGCACAAAGCGGACAAATAACCGACTACAACATGGCCGATACCCCTGCTTGGGTAGACCGCGTAGAGCCGCAGGAGTTTATAGAAGATCAGCTTAACGACTGGGGCGAATACGTACGTGGCTACTGGAACTTTAGTGGTGAAGGTAAATTGCAGATTACCGAGGAAATGACCCTGGTGTATGGCGAAAATAATAAATCGTACTGGTATACCGGTTTAAGCTCTGTAGGTAAGGAGGAGTCGGCTGTGGGGTTTGTACTGGTAGATACACGCACTAAAGAGGCTACGTATTACAACCAAAGTGGTGCTACCGAATACGCTGCACAGCAGTCTGCAGAGGGTAAGGTGCAGGAGAAGGGATACAGGGCATCGCTACCTGTGCCGTATAACATTAATAACATCCCTACCTATGTAATGACGCTTAAAGATGATGGCGGGCTGGTAAAAATGTATGCCATGGTATCACTTGCCGATTATACCATAGTGGGCGTGGGTAATACCATGCAGGAAACCCTTATGGCGTTTAAAAACGTATACAACATGGCCGATAACCGCATAAGCCCGGATCAGCAAACGGCAAAGGTTCAGCTTAAAGCAGTGGTGGCACGTATACAAAGCGATATTAAAAACGGTAACAGTTTTTACTATTTTACCCTGCCGGGCGATAAGCGCATATTTATAGGTTCATCTCAAATAAGCAATGAACTGCCGGTAACCCAGGCGGGCGACAGTATCAGCGTATCGTTTGATAATGACAGCGAAAAGGTAATAAACGTTTCGGCATTTAAAAACCTGACGCTTAACAAGGCGAAGTAATAATATTTACACCCTATAAAAAACGTCGTTGTAACGCGTAAACCGTTGCAGCGGCGTTTTTTATTTTTGATATTGGTCAATCACAATATCAAAATATTTTGTGCTGTACATGGGCTGCATGGAGTGGAAAAAGGCTTTGCGTTCGTCTGGGGTATTGGGCAGTGTTACGCGGTGCAGGTCTTTTTCCAAGATTTTCCAAATCAGCTCGGTACAGAATAAAGCACTGTCATTATCTATGGTGCCGCTATGGTCAAAAGGGATGTGTTTGTTAAGGTACACCTGCGCCCGTAGTGCGATGGCCTTTCCTACTGTTGCAGAAGCATCTTTGCTTCGGGTAACGATGATTTTTCCGGGAGCCGAGTAGTGCAGGAAGTCGTTTAAAGGCTGTAGCTGCATACCGTCTACTTCAGAAACATCCGATGAAAGGGCATGTATTACACACCATTTTCCGTTTTGTTTTACCAGTATACCCGCATGGGTAACGTCTTTTTTTCCATCGTTGAGGTTGCCCGCTATAAAATCACTAAAATACCCGAAACCCCGGCGCAAAATAAAGTCGCCCTCATGCAGGAGCTCCCGCTCCGTGGCAGACAGGCGGGTAGTGGCTTTGTGGCGTTTTATTTCGCGGTTTTCGGCGTGGTGGTCGGCTAGTAAAAAAGCCTTATACATACCAAGACACAAAAGAAAAACCGCCGTAATACCCACAGCAAATTTTGCTAGTATAACGGCGGTTTTTTTATTCATTGAAGTATTTTGCTCTAAAGGCTAAAACAGCAGGTTAAAAACAGTGATTAGTTTTTACCTTCTTTTTTTATGGTAACTTTCCAGTCGCCTTTTACCTGTTTCATATCCAGTTGCTTTTCTACTGATTCTTTAGTTTTGGTATTTGTAATTTTATATTTTACCACAGCGGTAGAATCTTTTACTTCTGAAGAAAGGATTTCAATATCCGGTTTTTGTTTTGCCATTTCGGCTTTTTTCTCCGGGGTAATCATACTTTCGGTCATTCCCAGCATCATACCGGTTTGCTCATCAGTATATTTTTTTGCTTCAGCAATTTCGCCGCTCGTAGTAGCTTCAAGGAATTTTTTGGCTACAGACTCAGGCTCGTTGCCACCTCCACACGCTACTGCAAGTAAGCAAAGTGCAGAGAAAGCAATGTTTTTTATGTATCTTTTCATGAAATTTGGTTGTTAAATTTCGGTAAAGATACTCTTTTGAAGTTATAAAACAATAGTTGTTTAATTCGTTGGATTCAAGCCAACCCAGTTAAAAAGGGAAAATGTTATTCGGTGGCAGCCTGTGCCTCTTTTTCCTTAACCTTATTAAAACGTTCGCCCATAGCTACTTTCCAGTCGCCATTTTCTTTTTTTAATACAAAATCACCCTGTGATTTTTTCTTTTTATCCAGTACCAGGTCTACCTTTACATAGGCCACATCCGGCTTTGTATCTGCCGTTACCACGTTAACGTCTACCGTTTGCTGCATCATTTTCAGCTTGTCTGCCGCAGGGGTCATGCTTGCCATGAACATAAGCATGGATTGCGACTCTTTATCAGCATACTTTGCCGCTTCTTCAAACTCGCCGTGGTTCGCCTTTTCTAAATACGCCGTAAGTACCTCCTCAGGAGATGTAGGCTGGCATGCAATAAGGCTTAATGAGGTAAAGGCAAGCAGAAGGGCGGTACGTAGTTTCATAAAGGGTAATGTAGGATTGTCTGACGCAAAAATAAGTTAAATTTTTTCGACTATTTAAAAGTTGATTTATTTTAACAAATTTAGATTAATAACGCATTTTGATGATGTAAGGGCTCTCTTACGCAACTAATATCACTACAATTATTTGGCCAAATAACTTTTCTTGCAAAAAAAATAGCGGCTACCTGTACAGTAGCCGCTATATATGGGGATGTACATATTTATTGTTCAGACACCTTTACCAGCGCGGCTGCGGCTTTTGCCTTTTCTACAATCTGCTCTATGGGTGTACCCAAAGCATCTGTTACCAGTGCTACACCCATACGGCGGTAGGGGCGTGTAGTAGGTTTGCCAAACAACCGGAAGTCGGTTTTCGGCAGGGCTGCAATGGCTTCTACACCACTGTATACCGGTGTGCCCATACCCGATGCCAGTATAACGGCGCTTGCACCGGCTTTTTCAAGTGTAATTTCGGCTAGCGGCAGGCGTAGTATGGCGCGCAGGTGCAGTTCACACTCGCTAAAGATTTGAGGGCCGGCAAGCGTTACCATACCGGTATCGTGCGGGCGTGGCGACAATTCGCTAAAGTAAACACCTTCATCCGCCAGGAAAAACTCAACACCAAAAATACCCGCGCCACCCAGGGCTTCGGTTACCTTGCGTGCCATATCCTGTGCTTCGGCTATATCTTTATCGGTTACGTGTGCGGGTTGCCAACTCTCCTGGTAGTCGCCGCGTTCCTGCCTGTGGCCTATAGGGGCGCAAAATAGGGTAGGGCCGTTATTTTGTGTTACGGTAAGCAGGGTAATCTCGCTGTTAAAGTTTACAAATGCCTCTACTATAACCTCTACCACATCGCCACGGCTGCCTTCTACGGCATAGTTCCATGCTTTTTCTATATCTGCTTCGGTTTTAATGGTGCTTTGACCTTTACCCGAACTTGACATTAAAGGCTTTACTACACACGGCATGCCCACTTCGGCTACCGCCTTTTGCAACTCTTCGGCTGAGGTGGCATAGCGGTAGTTTGCCGTACGCAGTCCAAGGTCTTTAGCGGCAAGGTCGCGTATGGCTTTGCGGTTCATGGTAAAGTTAGCCGCCCTGGCACTCGGCACTACGGTAATGCCCTGTTTTTCGTAATCGTAAAAACGTTCGGTACGTATGGCTTCAATTTCGGGTACTATAAAATGGGGCTGGTGCTTGGCTACTACGGCATCCAGTGCTGCGCCATCGAGCATATTGATTACTTCAAAACCGTGGGCTACCTGCATGGCGGGTGCGTTTTCGTAACTGTCTACCGCTATTACGGTTTGCCCAAGGCGCTGTGCGGCAATAACAAATTCCTTGCCCAGCTCACCAGATCCTAAAAGGAGAATTTTCTTTTGCATAATGTGTGCCCCTTATGCCCTTACGAGCATTGCTGCCGGGGTTGCAGTGTTATGTTGTTTGTACGCAAAAGTAACAAGATTTTTGGTTTTGGCTACGCCGCAGGCAGGTCTTGTTTTACGACTGGTGCCTATACATTGCCTGCTCGTCTAAAGATACTGTCGGCTCATCTAAAAACTACCTTGCAGCCGTTTAATGTGCCGTACATTTGTATCAGAAT
>JAAXJD010000177.1 GCA_012270005.1 Flavobacterium sp.
CTTTGCAGATAGTGTTTCCGTTGTAAATCATATACCTTTCCATCAACTACCCTGTCCGGAAAAGCAGCACCGTTTTCGGTAACCAATATTTTTTTTATTTGAGGATAGGAATTAAAATGATTAATCATATGATATATAGATGGTGGATATACCTCCCACCCCATTTCTGTGGTAGGAACCCTGCGCTTTTCGGCCTTTACTAATGACGCGCCCACATACGGGGTAAAAACAGACGCCTTCACCACCTCACGTGTGTAGCACTGTATGCCAATGAAATCAAAATCAAATGCCATTTTATCAATGTCGCCTGGCTGAATATACGGCTCCATTTTGCGAATTACCGGTAAGTCGGTGGCATCTGGGTACCCCATACCTAAAATGGGTTCTATAAAGGCGCGGTTTAGCAGCGTATGAACGCGGTTTGCTGCCGCAATGTCTTTTTCGCGTTGTGTGTAGGGCTCTATTTGGGTACAGGAAAAAGTAGTGCCTATATTAGCCTGTGGTACAGTAGCACGAAGTATGCCCGCACCCGCAGCGATGCTTAGGGTAACGTGGTGTACTGCTTTAAGGTAATTAGCCAGCCCGCGCCTGCCGGGTGCATGTATTCCTAAAAAGTATCCGGCTCCTGTAAATACCGATGGTTCATTCATAACCATCCAGTTTTTTACCCGATTGCCAAAATGCCCGGCACATACAGTAACATAATCAGTAAACCAGCTTATGCTGTCGCGGTTTGTCCATCCTCCTTTAAGGTCGAGCGCATGAGGCATATCCCAGTGGTAAAGTGTAACCCAGGGTTCTATGCCGTTTTCAAGCAAATGATCTATGAGCTTATTATAATAATCAATACCGCTTTGGGAGATTTCTCCGGTACCATTTGGGATAATCCTTGACCAGCTAATAGAAAACCTGAAATTAGGGATGTTAAGTTGCTTCATCAGCGCCACATCAACATGGTAGGCATTATAAAAATCACAAGCTGTACGGGCATTATGATTCCCTTTAATACGTCCTTTCTTTTCGGTAAAAACATCCCAGATAGATGGACCTTTACCATCGGCATCGTGTGCGCCCTCAATTTGGAACGCAGCGGTAGCTACACCCCACAAAAAATCCTCACCGAATTGTTCTTTAAACAATTCGGGCTCTATACGTCGTTTACTCATCAATGAAAATCCCTTGTATTAATGAATGAAAAACGACTGCATAGCCCTTAAGAATAAACGTTCTCTTAGGAATGAGATTATATTAAAAGGAAAAAGTTTCATACAAAAACAGTTTTACCAAATATAACCACACATGTATTACAACAAGTTAAATAACAGATTAACAAAATGTTATTGAAAGTTTATAAAATATAAAAACAGTTGCCGGTTATTTTCCGGCGACTGTTTTTATATTTTTAGCAATAGCAAAAATAATAATTATATCCCTGCCACTACTTTTATTTCATCTATAACACGAATAGCAAGCGCATCTGCCTTTTCCTGCGTTTGCGCCTCGGTATAAATACGGATAATGGGCTCAGTGTTACTTTTGCGCAAATGTACCCACTCGTTAGCCAGGTCAATTTTTACACCGTCTACGGTAGAGATATCTTCACCTGCGTATTTATCGGCCATAGCTACCAGTATGGCATCCACATCAATCTGCGGGGTTAGTTCTATCTTATTCTTGCTCATAAAATATTGCGGATAAGAAGCCCTTAGCGCAGCCACATCTGTAATATTATTTTCAGCCAGGTACGTTAAAAACAGCGCAACGCCTACCAGAGCATCGCGCCCATAGTGTGATTCCGGGTAAATAATTCCGCCGTTACCTTCCCCGCCTATTATAGCGTGGTTCTTTTTCATAAGCTCTACTACATTTACTTCGCCCACAGCACTAGCCTCATAAGTTCCATTGTGCTTTTGGGTAATATCGCGCAGCGCCCTGCTAGACGACATATTACTCACAGTATTACCACGCGTTTTGCTCAATACATAATCGGCTACCGCAACAAGGGTGTATTCTTCGCCAAACATTTCGCCATCATTGCTTATAAAAGCCAGCCTGTCTACATCAGGATCTACCACAATACCAAAATCTGCTTCTTCCTCCACAACCAGCTTACAAATATCGCCAAGGTGTTCCTTTAAAGGCTCCGGGTTGTGCGGAAAATGACCATCAGGCGTGCAGTACAAGCGTACCACTTCCACTCCCATTTGCTCCAGTAATTTAGGTATTATAATGCCTCCTGATGAATTAACCCCATCGACAACTACCTTAAATTTCTTTTCCTTTACCAACTCGGCATTTACCAGCTCTAAATCCAATACTTCGTCAATATGGATATCCATGTAGGCATCATTGTGAGTAACTTCACCCAGGTTATCTACATCTGCAAAAGTAAATGCTTCAGCTTCTGCTATCTCAAGGATTTTTGCGCCATCGGCGCCGCTAAGAAACTCGCCTTTTTCATTCAATAACTTTAGCGCATTCCATTGTTTAGGGTTGTGACTCGCTGTAAGTATAATACCTCCATCTGCTTTTTCAAGTGGAACAGCTATTTCTACAGTTGGCGTAGTACTAAGCCCAAGGTCTATAACGTTTATTCCTAAACCTACAAGCGTATTTACTACAAGATTGTGTATCATGGGGCCCGAAATACGTGCATCCCTGCCTATAACAACGGTTAGTTTATCTTTATCTGAATTATTTTTTAAGAATGTACCGTAAGCAGAAGCAAATTTTACGGCATCAACAGGGGTTAAATTATCTCCGGTATTTCCGCCTATAGTACCGCGAATACCTGATATTGATTTAATTAGCGTCATTTCTGTTTTTACATTTTAAGGATAGCAAATATAAGTATTTCGAACCTTAGATTACAGAATTCAGTCAGATAAACTTTACTACAGTAACCACAAAGCTGGAACAAATTATTTATCTTCACCGCATGAATTTCCTCGCACACATATATCTTTCGGGTAACAACGACTTTATTAAAATAGGTAATTTTATTGCCGATGGCATTCACGGACATCCTCAAGGTTTTCATCCTGAAATCATTAAAGGCATTATTATACACCGGGAAATTGACACGTTTACAGATGCCCACCCACTTTTCAGGTTAGGAACAAAACGGCTCCATGCCCGCTACCATCATTATGCAGGTGTTATAATGGATATATTTTATGATCATTTCCTGGCGAAAAACTGGGCTACATATTGCAACACTCCGCTAGAGGTTTTTGCCCAGGAATTTTACACCTTGTTAAATGATCAATACGAGATACTACCTGAACGCAATAAAGATATGGTACCGCACATGACGCGCTATAACTGGCTAGTATCCTATGCTTCCTTAGAAGGTATAGACGGTACACTAAAACAGATGGACAGCCGGACAAAAATGCGTTCTGGGATGGGTAGTGCGGTGGATGAACTAAAACAATATTACAATGAATACGAAGAGGAATTTAAAGCCTTTTTCGATGAAATACAGCACCATATTAAACAAAAATTAAAAGAATTTTAATGAGTTTCAGTACGCAACTTATAAGCAGTTTTACTGCAAATGCAAATGTAGAAAATGCCAAACCTATGGCGGCTTACATGAAAGATAATTTTGAGTTTTTAGGGATAAAAGCTCAGGATAGAAAAGAACTTTTCAAACAGGCCTTGCAATTGAATAAGACTGAGGTAAAAGAAGACTTTAGGTTAATAGCAAAAGAGCTATATGCCATGCTTGAGCGCGAGTATCAGTATTGCGCGGTAGATATGCTGGTAAAGCAATGGCCTAAACACTTTGTTCAGCAGGATATTGAATTAATAGAATATTTTATCGTTACAAAATCGTGGTGGGACAGCGTGGACCCATTGGCAAAATATGTATTGGGTAGCTACCTGAAACAATTCCCAGATGAAACCGATCAGGTTGTTGAGCGATTTGCCAAATCAGACAATATGTGGATGAATCGCAGCGCCATACTATTTCAGTTGGGCTACAAAAAAGAAACCGATGCTGCCCTTTTATTTTCCCTGTGTGACAACTTTAGTTATTCAAAAGAGTTCTTCATACAGAAAGCCATCGGCTGGGCGCTAAGAGAATACGCAAAAACAAATGCAGACACTGTAAGAGAATTCGTTAACGCAGCAAACCTTAAACCACTTAGCGTAAGAGAAGCCTTAAAAAACATATAAAAGCCGCTACGGTTTGCATAAATTGAAGTAAATTTGTGATTTATTACAAATCCCGAAATTCCATATTTTATAATGCAGCAAAGCTTCTCTTCTAAAGTAGGCCTGGCTATTAGGCGTAACCTGGCCCGCCTGGAAGGTTTTTTCTTTATCATGAAAAGCCTTTTATCTGAAAGGCACTTTATCTATATATCTGCTGCACTTGTAGGGCTTTCTACAGCATTTGCCGTAATTATCTTAAAGAGCTTTGCACACAACGTATTCAGGCTGGCTACATATGTAAACGGTTATCTTAAACTACCTTATATAAACAGTATTTTACCCATAGTAGGTATTTTACTTACCGTTTGGGTCATTAAAAAAGTTTTAAACAACCAGATAGAAAAAGGCAGTTCGCGAATTTTAGTGGCGGTGGCAAAAAAGGGAGGCATAATGCCACGCAAACAAATGTACTCCCAGATTATAACCAGTTCCCTTACGGTAGGGCTTGGTGGTTCGGCAGGTTTAGAATCGCCTATAACCATTACCGGGGCGGCATTCGGATCTAATTTTGCCAGAAAATACAAGCTGCATAAAAAAGACCGTATACTTATGCTGGCGTGTGGGGTTGCTGCGGGGATTGGTGCGGCGTTTAACGCTCCTATTGCAGGCGTTCTTTTTGCTATAGAAGTAGTGTTAGCCGACGTTTCTATTACAGCATTTATCCCTATAATGATAGCTGCAGCTACCGGTGCGCTCACCTCTACCATTATACTGGATGAAGAGATATTACTTACATTTCGTCAGCGCCAGGAATTCGACTACCATAATATCATCTACTACATTATACTGGGCGTACTTGCCGGTTTTGTTTCGTTATATCATGCTAAAATGTTCCAAAAAGTAGAAGGACACTTTAGCAGGCTAAAAATAGGTGGATACCGCAAAGCATTGTATGGAGCTATACCCCTGGCAGTTTTGATTTTTCTTTTCCCAACACTTTTTGGTGAAGGTTATGAGAGTATTAGGATACTGAGCAGTACCAATCCGGAAACCTTACTGGATAATACATTACTGGAAAATGTGAAATCTAAGGAATGGATTCTACTATTGTTTATATCCCTAACCATGCTCATAAAAGCGATAGCAACCGGCCTTACCCTTGCAAGCGGCGGAAATGGAGGAAACTTTGCACCATCGTTATTTGTAGGGTCATACCTGGGTTTTATTGTAGCTAAGTTTTTTAACCTCATTGGCATAAGTCACCTGCCTATAGCTAATTTTACGTTAGTAGGTATGGCGGGTATACTAAGTGGGCTGTTTCATGCGCCCCTTACAGCCATATTCCTGATAGCAGAGATTACAGGCGGGTATAATCTTATGGTGCCGCTTATGCTGGTATCATCTATAAGTTTTGCCGTTTCGAAGCAGTTTGAAACCTACTCTATGGATGTAAAACACCTCGCTAACAAAGGCGATGTTTTTACTTCAGATAAAGACCGTAACGTACTGAGTAGTATAGACGTTATGGAGGTTGTTGTTACAGATATTCCTACAGTGTCACCACTTGCAAAAGCAGATGATATTGTGCAGTTGTTAGCCAATTCTAAATATGACCATTTTGCTGTTACTGACGATCGTAACCGGCTAATGGGAATTATCGACTTTAATATAATACGGGGGATTGTATTTAACCCATTTAAGGTAAAGTACAGTACCATGGACGAGCTTATGTCGCCCGCATCAGTAATTGCTTCAGTTGAAGATTCTGTGGCAATGATAATGGATAAATTTGAGGAAGCGAAAACCAATTATCTGCCCATACTGAAAGACGACAGGTACTATGGATTCATTTATAAAGAGAAAGTGTTAGAAGCTTACCGCGAAAAACACAGAGAAATTGTAATAGAATAAAAAACACCTTTAAAAAATAGAAAGCCGCATATAGTAAACTACATGCGGCATTTTTATATCTAAATAACGTCTTAATCCAGGCTTAAAGTTATTTGACCGTCATCTTCAAGGCTTACAGGCGGCTCTGAATCGTCACCCTCTGTTATTAAAGTCTGCGGTTCCTCCTCTTCAGGCTCTTCATACGGAAGTGGGTCTAGCGTGTTTATTTCTTTAACTTTCTCTGCGGTAAGCTGGTTACCCTGAGCTTTTATACCTTTAACAGTTATAAAATTCTCAATATCTACCGTAAGAGGATCTTTTTGCACACCTTTTACCTTAGCAAAAATAACCTCGGCAACAGGCCTCCACTCCGTACTCACAAGTTCCAGTCGTGACTCGGGGTGGTCTGATATAAAGAGTTCTTCTTTATTTTCGTTCTCCACCAAGAACCGCTTTATATAATAACGCTGCTTATCTCCATCATAATAAATAGCCGAAACAGGTTTATTAGGATTCCACTTTTCCAGTACAATCATACCGTCTTCAAAGTGGGTTGTAAGCTCCGGCACTATGGTTTTTAGTTTGCCGTTATCTGTAATTACCAGCAGGCGATCATTTGGTTTAAACTCACCCAGCAGTTCACCACGGGCATCAACGTTAAGGCGCTGAACGGTATCATCAAACCAAATTCTTCTCGGCTTTAACGTACTGATCCCCTTTTCTTTAAGCTCAATCTTCTTAATAGGATATTTAGTTACCGTATTACCCCGTGAAGCACGTCCTTTAATAGCCACAGTAGCAAAATCAAGGTCTATTTTCAGCTTTTTAATACTACCTACCTGCCTAAGCAGTACGGTAACTACTTCAGCCTCACCGTTAGGGTTTCCGCTAAAATAAAGCACCTGGCTTCCTGCATTACCCTGGGTAAGATCGTATACTTTATCTCTTGTGATACCCGTTACTGTAAAACGTTTTACGTAACTCGGGCCGTTTTTACCATCGCGGTAAATCATATTGTAAACCGTACGCTTGTCGTTTTTATCGAAGACAGCCACGTATATAATATCCTTACCAATAAACGTTTTTACGTCTACCTTAGAAATAATCATGCTGCCATCGCGCAGGAATACAATAACATCATCTATATCGCTACAATCTGCAACGTACTCATCTTTTTTAAGTCCGGTACCCACAAAACCTTCCTCGCGGTTTACATATAGTTTGGTATTTCGCAGAACAACTTTTGTAGCTTCAATATTATCAAAGTTCCTTATTTCAGTTTTGCGTTCGCGTCCTTTACCATATTTATCTTTAAGGTTTTGGAAATATTTTACAGCAAAATCTATAATATGTTCCAGGTTATATTTAACCTGCTCTATTTCTCCCTCTAAAGCTTCAAGTTTTTCCTGGGCTTTATCTATATCGAATTTAGAAATACGTTTAATGCGGATTTCTGTAAGCCTAACAATATCCTCCTCGGTAACAGCACGTCGGAGGTGTTTTGTAAAAGGTTTTAACCCTTCATCAATCGCCTTTATTACACCTTCCCATGTCTCCTCCTCTTCAATAAGGCGGTAAATACGGTTCTCTATAAATATGCGCTCTAACGACAAAAAGTGCCACTGCTCCTCCAGCTCCCCAAGTTCTATCTCCAGTTCACGCTTAAGAAGTTCTACTGTGCGATGCGTAGAAATACGAAGCATTTCGCTTACACCCACAAAAAAAGGTTTATGGTTCTCTATAACGCAGCCAAGTGGTGCTATAGAGGTTTCGCAGGCGGTAAACGCGTATAACGCGTCTATAGTTTTATCAGGTGAAACTCCCGGTGGCAAATGGATAAGAATCTCAACATCGGCAGCGGTGTTATCCTCTATTTTCTTAACCTTTATTTTACCCTTTTCATTTGCCTTAAGAATACTGTCTATAAGCGTGCTGGTATTAGTACTAAACGGTATTTGTGTAATAACGAGCGTACTTTTATCAAGCTGGGAAATCTTAGCACGTACACGTACACGTCCGCCACGCATACCATCGTTATAGTTGGTCATGTCTGCAATACCGGCAGTAGGGAAATCAGGATATAATGTAAAAGGCTTATTTTTAAGAACCTTGATAGACGCATCTATAAGCTCAATAAAATTATGCGGCAATACCTTTGTAGATAAACCTACGGCAATACCCTCTGCGCCCTGGGCCAACAATAAAGGAAACTTTACAGGCAGGTTTACAGGCTCATTCTTACGCCCGTCATAGCTTAGCTGCCACGTAGTAATCTTGGGGCTATACAACACCTCTAGGCCAAATTTACTCAGCCTTGCCTCTATATACCTGGAAGCCGCAGCTCCATCACCGGTAAGTATGTTACCCCAGTTACCCTGTGTGTCAATCAGCAAGTCCTTCTGCCCTATCTGTACTATAGCATCGCCTATACTGGCATCGCCGTGTGGGTGGTACTGCATGGTATGCCCTACCACGTTAGCCACTTTGTTGTAGCGGCCGTCATCCAGCTCCTTAAGCGAGTGCATAATACGACGCTGTACGGGCTTAAAACCATCTTCAATAGCAGGCACGGCCCGCTCCAAAATTACGTATGATGCGTAATCCAGGAACCAGTCCTTATACATACCGGTTACCTTGGTTATGGTATCGCCGGTTTCGGGTTCATGTTCTCCGGGGTTGTAATGGGCTTCGCCTCCTTCTAAAGGCTCAAGATGTTCTTCGTCCATGTATTCCTCCTGTGTTTATTTAGGTCGAAAATCTTAGTGTTTATTCTATAAAACGCGATTTCTACAAATATAATAATTATGGCTTTAAATAAGAAACAGAGACAGGTACTCTTTAGTAAAAAACAAAAAATCCCGTAAGAAATCTTACGGGATTTATATTTAAATTGCTTCTTTCGTCACAATGACAGAAAGTGTATGCAATAATAATTCTTAGCTAAGTGCAGCTTGTACCTGGTCTGCAGCTTCCTGGAAAGCAACGGCAGATAGTATAGGCATACCAGAGTTATCTATAAGCTCTTTTGCAACCTCAGCGTTAGTACCTTGTAAACGTACAATGATAGGCACTTTAATATCGTCGCCCATGTTTTGGTAAGCATCTACAACACCCTGAGCAACACGGTCGCAACGTACAATACCGCCAAATATGTTGATAAGGATAGCTTTTACGTTAGGGTCTTTAAGAATGATACGGAAAGCCGTTTCTACACGCTTAGCATCGGCAGTACCACCCACGTCAAGGAAGTTAGCCGGCTCAAACCCTGCATATTTAATAAGGTCCATGGTAGCCATTGCAAGACCTGCACCGTTTACCATACAACCTACAGTACCGTCAAGATCCACATAGTTAAGGCCAGCTTCTTTAGCTTCTACCTCAATTGGGTTTTCTTCACGAACGTCACGCATGTCTGCGTATGCTTTTTGGCGGTAAAGAGCATTGTCATCAAGTACCACTTTAGCATCTACTGCAAGTATTTTATTGTCTGAAGTTTTAAGTACAGGGTTAATCTCAAACATTGAGGCATCGCTGTCTGTATATGCTTTGTATAGAGCAGCTACAAAAGCTACCATTTCTTTAAAAGCATTACCGCTTAGCCCAAGGTTAAAGGCTATTCTCCTTGCCTGGAAGCCCTGAAGGCCTACAGATGGGTCTATCTCTTCTGTAAAGATAGCATCCGGAGTGTGCTCAGCAACTTCTTCAATATCCATACCTCCTTCGGTAGAATACATAATCATGTTACGTCCGTTTGCCCTGTTAAGAAGTACAGACATATAGAATTCTGAAGTTTCACTTTCACCAGGGTAGTATACATCTTCAGCAACAAGTACTTTGTGAACCCTTTTACCGGTAGGAGGCGTTTGCGGGGTAATAAGATCCATACCTATTATTTGTCCTGCAATTTCCTGTACCTGGTCAAGGTTTTTGGCAAGTTTTACACCGCCACCTTTACCGCGTCCACCAGCGTGTATCTGTGCTTTAATAACGTACCAGCCTGTACCGGTCTGTGCAGTAAGTTCCTTAGCGGCTGCTACGGCCTCAGCGGGATTGTTAGCTACAATACCGCGCTGCACACGTACACCGTGGCTTGCCAGTATTTCTTTTCCCTGATATTCGTGTAAATTCATGATATATGCGTTTATCGTATTAAAAGTGCAACAAAAATAATAAATACAATCAAATTGCCGAAAGTATTTTAAACTTTTTCCTGCTAAAAAGATATAGATTTTTATTACCTCATCAATTCAACACAGCTAAAGGTAAGCTACGTTTAAGTAATCGTAAATTTAACTGCATAAACTACTACACGGCTTGGTTATAACGAAGTAGTTAAAGCAGCAGGCATTTATATGGGAGTTAATTTATAGCCAAATTGGTTAAATCTGTTTTAAAAACATCAGCTTTAACAGTCCTTTTCTTTATTTTTGTCGGTGTAATTTAACCAATACAAATGAAAAAAATTTTACTATCCGCAGCACTGCTTGCAGGCTGTTTTACTGCCAGCGCACAATTTGGGATAAAAGGAGGATTTAACTTTTCTAATTTCAGAGGAAACGGTGACAAAGGGTTTAACGTTCTTACGAGTTACCCTATAGGGGCAAGGTATGAACGCTATATAGCCAAGTCTAAATACTTTGAGATACAGCCGGAACGTATTTACTCCAGACAAGGAGCTAAAACAGATACCCAAAAATTTGAACTTGGGTATTTTAATGTGCCTATAATGCTTAAAATCTATCCTACCGATGGATTTAATATACATTTTGGTCCACAATTTGGCATGCTGATAAACGAAAGCAGGAATTTTAAAGCCTATGATAGCCAGACTTTTGATTTTAGCCTGGCAACCGGACTTGAAATCTTTGCTACAGATAATATATTTCTGCAGGCACGATACGTAAGCGGTACAAAAAATGTTTCGGGAGTTACCGAAATAAAAAATACTGTGGTACAGGCGTCTGTAGGGGTACAGTTTTAAAAGAATTTTTATAACCAATATGTATTTGTACTAACTATGAAAAAACTATTTATTGCAGTTATAACGGTGCTAGGCGCCTATGCTGCGCAGGCACAAGGAGTAGATTTTGGTATTAAGGGTGGCGCTAACTTTGCAAACCTTAACGGAGCCGATGGCGTAAACACTAAATCAGTAACAAGCTGGCATGCAGGTGCTGTTTTAGAACTAAACATTACACCTTCATTTTCTGTACAGGGTGAAGCTATTTACTCATCTCAGGGAGCAAAGGTTAACGAAGCAAGTGACATTAAACTTGACTACGTAAACGTACCGGTACTGGCTAAATTTTACATCTTACCGGAAAAGGTAAGTTTAGTTGCAGGTCCTCAGTTCTCATTCCTTACAAAAGATACTAAAGACTTTAAAGCTAAGAGCACAGACCTTGGCCTTGCCGGTGGTATAGAAGCAAAGCTTATAGCCGGACTTTTTGTACAGGCAAGGTATGTGGCAGGTCTTACCAATATTAACGACAATGAGGCATATAAAGCCGATATTAAAAACGGTGTATTCCAGCTTTCTGTGGGGTACAACTTCTTCTAAGAAAAAGTAAAATTTATAAAGAAACCGGCAGGGCTTAATTACCTTGCCGGTTTTTTATTTTTTTTAACTGTTAATATTTTCACTTTATATACCTTCAGAAAACTAGTGTTAATTATTTTTACCTAATACTTACAAACACAAATTTTACGATGAAAAAAATTATAATTATTAATGGCCCAAACCTTAATTTATTGGGCAAACGAGAACCCGAAGTATACGGTCATCTTACCTTTGAGGAATATCTTAGCCTTATACAACAAAAATATCCGCAAGCCGAGTTAGAGTACTACCAAAGCAATATAGAAGGCGAACTTATAACTAAAATACAGGAAACAGGGTTTGATTACGATGGCATTATACTTAATGCGGGCGCTTATACGCACACATCTGTAGGTATAGCCGATGCTGTAAAAGCCATTACTACTCCCGTAATTGAAGTACATATAAGCAATACGTTTTCGCGTGAAAGCTTTCGTCACCAGTCATATTTGTCGCCGGTATCATCGGGCGTTATCATAGGCTTTGGTTTAAAAAGTTACGAACTGGCATTACTATCTTTTTTAACCTAAATATATATGAAACATATCGCTATTGCCCTGCTTACGCTTTGCTGTTCTGCAATTCACGCTCAAATTAAAGGCATTGTTAAAAGCACCGACGGAAAACCTGTTCCGTTTGTTACAATTTATTCCGGTGAATCAGATAACAGCGTTGTAAGCAATGACAATGGTGAGTTTATATGCCCTTTTGGCACTATAAAAAAAAACATTTACATTAAGGCTAACGGATACAAAACCGAAAAATTAACCATTTCAGCCAAAGATATAAGCCATTCAACAACGGTTTATTTAGAAAAGACTGATGCTAGCCGAACAACAGCCATGTTCTCAGCAGACAGCATTGTAAGCATAGCCATACAAAACCGCCGCACTAATGCTAAGAAACAACCTCAGTTTGAAGTAGATTACTATTCCAGGGGAACGCTACGCCTGGAAAATATACCTACAAAAATACTGGGACAGCAAATAGGCGACCTTGGAGCTTCTGTAGATACAACGGGTAATGGTATTATCTACCTCAGCGAAACGGTGAGCAAACTCAGGTATAAACAACCGAGTAAGATACATGAAACCGTTTTGGCTAGCCGCAGCAGTGGAGACAACAGCGGTATTAGCTATAATAATGCAGATGCAACGTGGTATGATTTCTAAAGGAATTATCTGCAGTTCGTAGTTAATTTAATTTCCCCTATTTCAGATAACGCTTTTGAATACTATAAATATGAAAGTGCCGGAACGTTTTCCTCAGAAGAAGGAAAAATATACGCTATAAAAGTTGTTAGTAAATCAGCAACCTCCCCTACCTTCAATGGGTACATTTACCTTACTTCCGGTGACGGAGAACTATACGCTACAGACCTTACGGTAAAAGGCAGCACCATACGCCAACCTTTGTTAAATACGCTTACCATAAAACAGCAGTATTTATACAACCGCAACCGTAAGCTTTGGAGTAAAAGTAATCAGGCAATACTGTTCAATGTTAGCTTGCTGAATGTAAAGGCTAACGGTACTTTTATCCAAACCTACAGCAACTACAATTATGATTTTAAGGCAGATGAGTTTGATTTCAGGCCTGAGATTCAACGGTACGAAGCGGAAAGCACCGGTAAAAAGGTAGCCTACTGGGAACAGTCGCGTACGGTTCCGCTAGCAGCTGACGAACGCAACGACTACATTAAAAAAAACAGGCTCGAAACAGAGCGAAATAACCCTGTTTACAGCGACAGCCTTGATAAAGAACTGAATCGATTTAAATGGACATCGATACCCATAGGCTATACATATCACAACACTAACGATAAATGGAAAATCAGCTATACCGGTATTATTAGAAGGCTCGCCTTTAACACCGTGCAGGCCTACTGGCTGGGACCCGGGTTTCAATTTACTAAGTTTGGCAACAATAATAGCCTTACAAACATTGGTACAGATTTAAATTACGGATTTGCAGAACAACGCTTCAGGGCCACAGGGTTTATCGAAAGGCGTTTTAATAACACCACAAAACGTACAGTAAGGCTAAGTGGCGGTAGCAGTATAGAACAATATAATCCAGACCGCCCCATTAACAAAATAGTAAATAGTATAAGCACACTATTTTTTAGGGATAACTACATGAAATTGTACGATAACAATTTTATAAGAGTTAATTACGAAGAAGAAGTGGTTAATGGTGTTAAGCTGTATCTAAGCAGCGAATACACCAGAAGACACGCGTTAAGGAATAACACTGATTTTAGTACGTTAAAGGACATTTACCATCCGTATACTTCAAACAATCCGCTATTACCCTGGGATTTTAGTACGCCGGCCTTTGAAAAACACAACATGGTAAAAGCAAGCATATCTACGCGTATTAATTTTGGACAGACATACATGACAAAACCTGATGGCAGTGAAATAATAACAAGCCCTGACTATCCGCAACTTTGGCTTAAATATGAAAAAGGATTTGCGTCGTCTGTAAAAGACTATAACTTTAACCACCTTTCGGGAAGAGTGCTTTACGATTTAACAATAGCAAACGTTGGCGAACTGGGGATGGCAGCACGCTCTGGAATATTCTTTAACAGCGGAAATGTAGCCTTC
>JAAXJD010000023.1 GCA_012270005.1 Flavobacterium sp.
TTGAGTAATTATTCATACGATACTTTTTTGTGTATCGCTATTTCAGGACGAGACACTGAAATGATATAGGGAACGCCTCACTTTGTGGGGCGTTTTTTTGTGCTTCATCTGTATCTTCCATGTCGACTGCAGCGCAGCGGCACGAGGGCTTTGCCCGAAATGGCGAAGCAAATGGAGACATCTTCTTTTAAAAACTGAGATTTCTCGGCTCCGTTTCTCTTCGCTCGAAATGGAAAACTCACTCCAAATAAAAATCTCTCACCTCCTGACACACCCTTGTCACAACACGCATGTAAGTTTGCAGTAATTAATACTAAAAGCAACAATCATGAATCTCGTTTCAACAAGGATTATTACATCAGATGTAAAACAACTGGTACAGTTTTACGAACAAATAACCGGCATTACCGCCATACACTACACTGAGGACTTTGTCGAACTAAAAACCCCAACCGCTACCCTGGCCATAGGCAGTACCCGCACGTTACAGTTTTTTGGTGGCGATGCCGTGGCACAGCCTTCCAAAAACCGCAGTGCCATTATAGAGTTTAAGGTAGATGATGTAGACGTGATTTACGACAAGATAGAGCTACTCATAGAACCTGATTTGGTACAACAGCCTACCACTATGCCGTGGGGCAACCGTTCGCTTATGTTTCGTGACCCCGATGGCAATTTGGTCAACTTTTTCACACCCATCACCGCAGAAGCCTTGGCACGTACGGCCGCAAAATAACAGTATAAACCCGTGTATTAAAACGCCTCACAACGTGAGGCGTTTATTGTTTATTAATTATTACATTGCTGCTACAAAAAGCAATCTTATGAACCCAAAAGTTGACCTGTTTCTGGAAAAAGCCAACAAATGGAAAGAAGAAATGGTTTTATTGCGCAATATAGCCCTTAGTAATAATGAGCTTACCGAAGATTACAAATGGCTGCACCCGTGCTACACGCTTAACGGTAAAAACATAGTGCTCATCCACCAGTTTAAAGAGTATTGTGCATTGTTGTTTCATAAAGGTGCTTTAATGAAAGACCCTAAAGGTGTATTGGTTCAGATAACCGAAAACGTACAGGCAGCACGGCAACTGCGGTTTACATCTGTAGAGCAGATAAAAGAATTGGAATCAGTAATTAAAGATTATATTAACGAAGCCATTAAAATAGAAAAATCAGGAAAGAAAGTTGCCCTGAAAGAAACCGCCGACTTTGAGGTTCCGGAAGAATTTCAAACGAAACTGGATGCTGATGCCGACCTGAAAAGGGCATTCGCTGCCTTAACACCGGGCAGGCAAAGAGCGTACCTGTTTTACTTTTCGCAAGCCAAGCAATCTAAAACCCGTGAGTCCAGAGTTGAGAAATACATCCCGAAGATACTGGATGGTAAAGGAATGGATGATTAGCGCGTAATAATTCCGGAAACTATAGCGTTAAAACTACATAAACGTAACCCACCTACCTCCCGCCAACTATGAAACAAAAAAGAATACTATTATTGTTCTTACTGGCAGTAACAGCCTGTACAAATCAGGAAAGCATATATAAAGCTTCGTTAACCCCCACACGGATTGACTCGCTTACTCCCAACGCCGAAATAGAACAGTACATAGGCGATTGCGCCAGTATGTACCGCAAATTCACACTACAAAAAGTGCAGGAGATTGTATGCCATGGGTGCGACACCATTACAAATATTGATAGTCTAGCCAATAGGCTCAATATCAATTTTTCGTGGCAAAAAGCCGATTTAGATAACAACGGCTATACGGATTTACTGGCAACCGGAACCAATAAAACGTACATTCCGTACGGATGCAGTTTTATACACCCACAGGATTTTAATGCTTTTGTAATAATGAATTTTGGCAATGGCAAGACTACGCTACACGATCTTACCGATGGTCTATTTATGAGCCTTGCCGCACGTATTGAATACGACAGCCTGCAACCTCTTGTTGGGGTATACACTCCTAAACTAAATACATTCCTTAAACGGAACAGACGCCCCGAAACTAAATCCCTACTTACCTATAAGTTTGGCGATTTTATTGAATATAATCTCGCACCAAAAAACCACACGATAGAAAAGCTGGAGTATGTGTGTATGAGTTTTGCCTACTATTACAAACTATCTGTAAATGGTAACGGCAACACAACAGCTATTGCAGTAATGGATATATATACACAATCATGGGACAAAGGCCTGATGCCCGAAGGAACCTACACCACAAATATGTGCGAAAAAGAGTTCCAAGAAATAAAGGACCTGATGAATTATATGGACTTCCCGAACCTTAAAGATAATTATGCGGTGTCCTGGAGTTGCGCTCCCGAAGTGTATTATTCCGTAACCTATGATAACGGCAAAAAAAAACGTATTTACGACAATGGAGCGCAGGGAACTTATGGATTGCGAATTCTTAATAAAAAACTGTCCGACCTATGGACGAATCAGCAGTGGAAATTAACCACCCGAAAAGCATCAAACCATTAAAGAATTTCGGAAAGGAATTAAGGCTCCTTCCACGTCGACCGTAGCAAAGCGGAGTGGAGACATCTCAAATCCGAATTATCTTATAGAGATTTCTCGGCTACACTTCGTTTCACTCGAAATGGAAGAACCTACAGACTGGAAAGACGTTGCGCTGCAACGCCTCTACACCTTCACCGCTTTCCACTTCCCTCTTTTAAACAAAATAAAGCTGGCGATGCTCATACAGGTTTCGGCAGTGGGGATAGCTATAAACACGCCTACAGGCCCTAAATCCAGTTTTAGCGATAAAAGATACGCCA
>JAAXJD010000186.1:0-442 GCA_012270005.1 Flavobacterium sp.
CTACCACTGCTTTCAAAATAGAAATCCATTTGCTTATGCGATAAAGAGGTAACAATTAAAAACTTACTTTTATCAATCCAATCTGATAAAGCATATTCTAAGCAAGAGACAATTTCATACGGGATTATATTTAATGTACTATTATCTAAATACTGTAATCCTTTAAATATAAAGTCTAAAATTCTTGACCTGTCTTTTAATTCGTCAATTGTTAATGAATCATAATCACTTTTTTTAATTGATTCAAAAAGTTCATGTAATTCAAAAAAATGAATTTGTTTTTTATTATCTGAATAGATATTGCTTCGGCTTTTGGAAAAAGATTCTTCAAGCTGAAGCAACTGTAATTCAATTGTTTTAGGATTCATTTATGCAAGTATCTCTAATATCTCACTATATACTTTCTTATCATTGTTCTCAACTTCAATATTTTTAAGTTTTT
>JAAXJD010000186.1:452-26759 GCA_012270005.1 Flavobacterium sp.
TGCTACGTCAATAGTTGATTTACTTAGAACATTTTGATCATTAATGATATCCCTTATTATATTAACATAACAAGGAGCTTGTGTTTCTAAATGGGTTATTTGAGCTAAGTACATAAGATCTCTTTTAAGGGGTTAATGACAAATATTATACAATTTAGCGAAATTATTCAATAGTGAGTGTTAACAAACTTATAACAAAATAACTTATCAACAAAATGTTAATAAGTTGTGTTAATAAAATTCAGACTACAAAGTTATTACTATTATTTTATTATACGTTGATATTGACTTGGGATTAACAAATTGGAAGCCAAAATTAATGGTTATTATTGAATTATGTACTGAACCTGCTCCTTCAGTAAAAACATCAAAAAAAAACCACCTCCCCTATTCATTTGTGCCGTACCTTTACAGGAGTCTATAAATCCCTACACCCATGGACAACTTAGATGCCGCACGAATGCAAATGGCATTCACACTCATTTTTCACATTGTATTTGCCTGTATCGGTATGGTAATGCCCTTTTTTATGGTGCTTAGCCATGCCAAATGGCTCCGTACCCGCCGCCCCGAGTACCTCACCCTTACCAAGGCGTGGCAAAAGGGCGTGGCCATATTTTTTGTAACCGGTGCCGTATCGGGTACCGCGCTGTCGTTTGAGCTGGGCCTGCTTTGGCCGGGCTTTATGAAGTACGCCGGGCCTATTATAGGCATGCCGTTTTCGCTGGAAGGCGCCGCCTTTTTTATAGAAGCCGTAGCCCTGGGCTTTTACCTTTACGGCTGGAATAAAATCTCCGAGCGTTTCCACCTTACTACGGGAATCATCGTGGGTATTTCGGGGATAACATCAGGCATACTAGTAGTATCAGCAAACGCCTGGATGAACAGCCCCGCCGGGTTTGATTACGTAAACGGGCAGTTTACTAACATCGACCCCGTAAAAGCTTTTATGAACGATGCTTGGTTCAGCCAGGCACTCCACATGACGCTTGCCGCTTTTGCCGCCACATCGTTTGCCGTAGCGGGCATCCATGCATGGCAGATTTACAAAGGCCGAAACACGCTGGTACACAAAACGGCGTTTAACATAGCCATAGTGTTTGGTGCCATAGCAGCACTGCTGCAACCCCTAAGTGGCGACCTTTCGGCTAAGGACATCGCCCACCGCCAACCGGCAAAACTGGCCGCCCTTGAGGCGCACTACGAAACCGAAAAAGGGGCTCCGCTGTACATAGGTGGTATTGTAGACGAGAAGAACAAAACGGTTTCCCATAAAATAGAAATCCCAAAAATGCTGTCGTTTCTTTCCTTTGGTGATTTTAACGCTGAGGTTAAGGGCTTAAATGATTTCCCCGAACAAGACCGGCCACCGGTAGCCATTACGCACTACGCGTTTCAGGTTATGGTAAGCCTGGGCGGGCTTTTGGCACTGGCTGCGGTGATTTACCTTATAAGCCTTAAAAAGAAATCATGGCAGGGCAGCAACCGTTACTGGCTGTTTTTCAGCCTTATGGCTCCCGTAGGCTTCCTGGCACTGGAAGCGGGGTGGATTGTAACCGAAGTGGGCCGCCAGCCGTGGATTATCCATAACGTAATGCGGACTAAAGATGCCGTAACGCCCATGCCGGGCATGGTGTACAGTTTTTATATGTACATAGTGCTGTACAGCGTGCTTACCGTAGCGGTGGGTTGGCTTATGGCGCGCCAGATTAAAGTGCTTAACAGCGTGAATCACAACTAGGGCTTACCCAAACCTACAAGGTTTTTAAAACCTTGCAGGTTAACCAAGCTGAATTTTGTATTGTATCTCCTGCAAGGTCTCGCAGACCTTGTAGGTATTAATAATAAAATATTTAATATGCTATATGTAGTATTGTTATTTGTAGTCCTTTCGTTTTTCCTTTACGTGCTGCTGGGTGGTGCTGATTTTGGCGCAGGTACCTTAGAGCTGTTTAGCGGACCCGAGCATAAAAAGAGCATTAAGAAAACGGTGTACAGCGTTATGGGCCCGGTATGGGAGGCTAACCACATTTGGATCATCATTCTTATTGTGGTGCTGTGGATAGGCTTCCCTGAGTTTTATAACGTGGTTATTGTGTATATGCACATTCCGCTTACGCTGATATTGCTGGGCATTACCCTGCGCGGTGTGGCGTTTGTTTTCCGGAATTACGATGCTATTAAAGACCACACGCAAGACTTGTACGACCGTATGTTTGAATTCAGTTGCCTGGTTACACCCATTTTCCTGGGCATGACGTTTGGTGCACTGCTAAACGGCGATATTCAAACGCTGGAACAAGCTCCTAATGCGTCGTTTGTACAACTTTATATAGAACCCTGGCTGCAGCCGTTTCCGCTGTTTACGGGTTTCTTTTTTAGCGCGCTGTGCGTGTTCCTGGCGGCTACGTTCCTTATAGGCGAAGCACAGGATTACGAAAAACGTATGTATATGCGCAAGGCAGCGGTAGCTATTATTGCCGTGGTGGTCATAGGCTTTGCTACCATACTGGTTGGATTTATTCAGGGTAACGATTTTACGCGTGAGTTTATAACCAATCCACTGGCACTGGGAGCCGTGGCACTATCAGGTATTTTGCTGTACCCTTTATGGAGGGTTATACACATAGGGCGCGTTATCTGGAGCAGGTTCCTTGCCGGGCTTCAGGTGTTGCTTATACTGTTTGCCGCCATAGGTACGCACTTCCCTAACCTCATCATTACCAAAAAAGGCCCTATAAGTTTGCTGGACCACGCGGCTCCGGACCGTGCTATGGACGTGCTTGGTATAAGCCTTATTATAGGCGGCTTACTGATTATCCCGGGGCTTATCCACCTGCTGAAATCCTTCAGGATGATAAAGGTTTTGGAGGAAAGGGATTAGTTATTGGTGGATTTGTGGATTTGTTATTTTGAAACGATGGCATGGATTTCACCCGAGGGATTGCCCAAACTAACGAAGTAAATCCGCGCTATGCCATGAGCAACTAATAGAACAACTGTCGCCAACCAAAGTACATGAAAAAACGCCACTATTACATTCTGCTGTTTACAAGCCTGGCAGTTATCCCCATTAGTTTTTACGGATTGCTAAACAATGCCGTGAGTAAAAAATATGAGCTAAATGATCCTTCGGATTGTATATCTCTGGAAACCGGACAAGACCTGTGCTTATGGGAAAACATATTGCTAGGTAGTATTGGCGGGGCTATACTACTCATGCTGTTGTGTATCTATAAATTGGCTTTACAAAAAAGATAATTTGGTTTTTACAATTACTGCAAGAAATATTACCAGATATAGCCCCGTAGAATATTACCTTTTCTATCGGTAAGCACCAACAAAATAAGACGGTTCCTAAATCCAAAAACTACCTTACACAATTATTTTAATCTTCTAAATAAAACTTTTTTAATCCAAAAATGTACTAAGTTATGCGAAAGCAATTTACCCGATTTTTATTTCTAAAAACTGGCAGATCGTTAACAATAAATTCCTCTCAAAATGTATATTTTGCGGCACAAAGCAAATACAGGTTTAACTATATGGATTTTTATTACGAATTTAGCCCTTGTATTAAAAAACTGACTGTGTAAAAAGTAACGGGTTAAACGCTACTTTAGCACGACTTTAATAGAGTTATACCCCCCTGACAATTAAACAAAAGAGAACTAAAACAATAATTAAGATAAACAGAAATGGACAGTTTAATTAACCACCCCGGTATTATAGCACTGTTTTCGGTAGTAGTACTGATTATGCTGCTGCTGGATTTAGGCATATTTAACAAAAACAGCCATGTTGTATCAAACAAAGAGGCACTTATATGGTCTGTGGTATGGATAAGCCTTTCTATGGGCTTTAGCGGTGTGATTTATTACTTTATGGGCGTAGAGAAGTTTTCTCAGTTTCAAAGCGCGTACTGGATAGAAAAAGCCCTTTCTGTAGATAACCTTTTTGTGTTTATTATGGTATTCGGATTTTTTAACGTACCCAAAGAAAACCATCACAGGGTACTGTTCTGGGGTATTATAGGTGCGCTGTTACTGCGTGCCATATTTATATTTAGCGGCGTAGAACTTATTAAGCTTACCTACCTGCCGGTAATGAGCATCTTTGGCAGGGAAATGGAGATTAATGTGGTGCTTACACTGTTTGGTTTTTTCCTGGTTTATGCCGGTATAAAGTCGGCCTTTGCAGAGGACGATGACGACGAGGAGAAAGACTTTAGCACCAGCCCGGGCGCCCGTGTAATACACCGCTTTTTTAAAGTGAGTAAAAACTATGACAAAGACCATTTTTTTACCGTAGAAAACGGTATTAAAATGGCTACACCCATGCTGGTGGTTGTAGGTGTTATAGAATTTACAGACCTGCTTTTTGCTGTAGACTCTATCCCGGCAATATTTGCCATAGCGCCAGATGATCCTTTTATTCTGTATACGTCTAACATTTTTGCCATACTAGGGCTTAGGTCGCTGTACTTTTTACTGGCCAACTTTATCCACCTGTTTAGCAAGCTGAAATACGGCCTTGCCGTTATACTTGCCTTTATTGGTGTAAAAATGGTTATTTCTCCAGTATACCACATAGACTCTATGCACTCGCTTATGGTAGTAGGTGGTGTACTGGTACTGTCTGTACTGGCATCGGTAATTTTCCCTGAAAAGAAAGAAGAAGAAGCATAATTTAGCCTTTCTTTATAAATAGCAAAAGCCGGGAAGCATAACTTTCCGGCTTTTTAATTTTGGTTACAACAAAATACCGTAATCCAGTTATAGTTCTGTTTCTACCACTGCATCTTCATCTACTTCATCTTCCAGCGGAGGGAATACAAAGTCGTTTTCAGAAAAATCTATGATTTCGCCTTTAGGCAGGTATTTCAGCACATCATCCATGGCCTTTTTCATGCTGAATTCGGTATTAAAATTGCGGCTGGTGGCCAGAACAAAACCTCCGCTGGAAATACGGAAAAACAACTTGCCAGACGCACGCCTGTTTCGGGTATAGGTAAGGTTAGCTATGTTTTGGCGCATAGCCTCTATCATTTGTTCGCAATCGCTTTTGCGTTTAAGGCTTATGCTGGTAAATATGGTTTTTTTCCTGCGGGTGTCAAAGCTAAATTTATACTGCCCGTTGTCTCTTTTGGTAATTACAAAAACTCCCATGCCGATATAAGATTTTTTTAATTCCATTATTGCTGTCCCCTACTGTAAAGGGGGCGCAAATCTAACACAAAATACGCAAAAACAGGAGGCAGTGTATACTTGCAAAATCAAAAAAATAAACGTTACTTATACACAACAAAAAAAGGCAGCCTACCACAGGCTGCCTTCAATATTTACAATTGGCACTATCTCACAAGTTAAACAATGTGAAAAAAATTATTATACGGTTTCTTCTCTTATAAATTCACCGTTTGCTTTATAGTACGCGGCTACGTCTTTACCGTTTTTAGTAAGTACCAGCTTGTACTCGCTACCGTCTATAGCGGCTAATGCCTGCCTTAGCGCGTAGCCTTCATATTTTACCACCGCTTTTTTTAGTACGGCGGGTGCTATTTGGTTTTGGGTAACTTTAGTAAACTCTTTACCACTTGCATCTGTAACTACGCCTGTCTGTGCCGGTGTAGCAGTAGTTTGTGGTGTGGTGGTTGCCGCTGTGCTACCTGTTGTAGCTGACGGGCTAGCCGTAGTAGGCTGCTGTGTAACGGCAGGTTGGCTTGTAGCAGCCGGAGTTGTAACTTGTACTTTAGTACTATCTGTCTGTGCTATGGCGGTACCGGCAAATGCCAGTGTAAGTGCTGCGCCTAAAAATAAGTTTTTCATGATTTTAATCTTTTTTGGTTTTTACGAAATTCAATTACGCTTATAGTATAATACAAAATCATACCCTTTATCTTAAAATACTGAATAACAACGTATTATCAAAATATAGAAGTAAACACAAAGTGTTGATTTCTACAAAATTGTGTGGAATAGTTCTACAATTTACCCTTACGCACCAAAATTTATTGCCCTAAAAATAAGTGTAGTTTGTACCTTTATACGCATAACCAAAACACAGGTTTTATGAATTACAGGGAGTTTAAAGGAGAAAAAATAGCCGAAATAGGCTTGGGAACCTGGCAGCTGGGCAGTGCAGACTGGGGTGTGGTAGATGACGATAAAGCACTGGAAATCCTGCACACCTATGCCAATGCCGGTGGAAACTTTATAGACACGGCGGATGTATATGGCATGGGTGCAAGCGAGCGCGTTATAGGCAAATTTTTAAAAGAAACCGACAAAAAAATATATGTTGCCACCAAGCTGGGTCGCCGTGGTGATGCGCCAAACGGCTGGCCGCAAAACTTTAGCTACGATGCCATGCGCCGCCACGTAGAAGACTCCCTTACCCACCTGGGTACAGACCAACTATTTTTAGAACAACTGCACTGCATACCTACCGATGAGCTTAAAAAAGGGGAAGTGTTTAACCACCTTAGAAGATTACAGGAAGAAGGCCTTATAAAGCATTTTGGGGTAAGCGTGGAAACCGCCGAGGAGGCTCTTATATGCCTGGAACATGCCGATGTGGCATCACTACAAATCATTTTTAACCTTTTCAGGCAGCATCTGGCCGACTCTTTTTTTGATAAGGCACAGCAGCAGGGTACGGCACTTATAGCGCGTGTACCCCTGGCAAGCGGATTGCTTAGCGGCAAGTTTACAACAGAAACGGTTTTTGCAGAAAAAGACCACCGTAACTATAACGCAAACGGTGAGGCGTTTAATGTAGGCGAAACTTTTAGCGGTTTGGCGTTTGATAAAGGCGTGGCACTTGCCGAAAAAATAAAGGCAATACTTCCGGGAGGCGACCTGGCGCAGCAAAGCATAAAGTGGATTTTGCAGCACCCTTCCATAACTACGGTTATACCGGGAGCAAGCAAGCCATCTCAGGTTGTAAGCAATATGGCTGCAGCTACATTGCCTGATTTTGATAACGTGGTAATGAATGATTTGGCAAACTTATATAACAACGAGATAAAACCGGAAATACGCGGAGTGTACTAATATTAGCGTAGTAAAAAGATAAAAGGAATACTAAGTGTGATTGAAAATTACGGTATTACAAAAAATTATAACCAAAATTTGCATTTTTGTTATAAAATTACATTTTAATTTATATCTTTACTTTGGCATTGCGTTAAAGCAATTGTGCGTTGTAAGATATTTAACTCAAGATATTCAGCTTTGCTGTAACAACAATGGTTTGTAAAAACCGTTATTTTTCTCTCATTACTGATTCAAAAAGATGGAAGAAGCCCCCGCAGTGCGGGGGCTTCAACTTTATTATACGGATAAAAATAATCTGGTGATTATATACTTGATTTAAACTGCTCCAGGAAACGCACATCGTTTTCATAGAACATACGGATATCGCTTATTTGGTACAACAGCATGGCCATACGCTCTATACCCATACCAAATGCAAAACCATTGTACTGCGTAGGGTCTATACCACAGTTTTTAAGTACGTTAGGATCTACCATACCGCAGCCCATAATTTCCAGCCAGCCGGTACCTTTAGTAATGCGGTAATCGGTTTCTGTTTTAAGTCCCCAGTAAATGTCTACCTCGGCACTTGGCTCCGTAAACGGGAAATAGCTTGGGCGAAGGCGTATTTTGCTTTTACCAAACATTTCTTTAGTAAAATACAGCAGGGTTTGCTTAAGATCGGCAAACGATACATCCTTATCTATATATAGTCCTTCTATCTGGTGGAAAATACAGTGCGAACGCGACGAAATAGCCTCATTACGAAACACCCTTCCCGGACTTATAGTACGGATAGGCGGCTTGTTTTCTTCCATATAACGCACCTGTACAGATGAGGTGTGCGTACGCAGCAGCACATCTGGGTTTGTTTGTATAAAAAACGTATCCTGCATATCCCTGGCAGGATGGTACTCCGGCAGGTTAAGCGCAGTAAAGTTGTGCCAGTCGTCTTCAATTTCCGGCCCCTCGCTTACGTTAAAGCCTATGTTGCTAAAAATATCTATAACCTGGTTCTTTACAATAGATATAGGGTGGCGGCTGCCTATGGCAAATGGTTCGCCCGGGCGCGTAAGGTCGCCATACAGGCCTTTAGCTACCTCTTTACTTTCAAAAGCTTCCTGCAGGTGGGCCACTTTAGCCTCAGCAGTATTTTTAAGCTGGTTAATAACCTGCCCAAATTCTTTCTTAAGTTCGTTAGGAACATTTTTAAACTCGGCAAAAAAATCGTTCAATACGCCTTTTTTACCCAGTATCTTTATACGGAATGCTTCCAGTTCTTCCCTTGTAGCAGCGTTAAACGCCTCGGCTTCGGCAATGTAGCCTTTTATCTTATCTATCATCTTTAACAAACAAAAGTGTGCAAATTTAGGTATTTTATTATTGGTATGCCATTTTATGATGAGGTAATATTAGCTTAAAATTTTGCCAACAAATTAGCCATAAACACCCTTATTTCATAAAAATGCACTAATGTTAAAACAAGGTCATTACGTTTTAACCACCTGTTAACCGTACATTAACAGCCTTCCCTTCGAAATTCGTAATCAGGAAATCAACGAAGTGTAAACCTAATAAAAATGATTATGAAAAAACTTAACTATTTTAAAATGGCTGCTATGGCAGCCGCTGTTTCTCTTACCGCTTGTAACAATGACGACGATAACAACGTTACAGATAACAACAACGGAAGCAGCGTGGTGGCAGAAGCTAACACAGAAATGCCTGCCGATTACGATTTTGGCGTAGAGCGTACTATTCAGTACAATGCCTCTAGCGTAGCTGTAAACCACAGCGCGGTTACTGTAAACGGAGGTACAGCAACCATAACCCAGGCAGGAACCTACAGGATTAGCGGAAACAGTACAGATGCACACATTGTAGTAGATGCAGGAGCAAATGACAATGTAAGGATAATTTTAGATGGAGTAACCCTGTCTAACAACTATGCCCCGGTACTTGAAGCAAAAAACGCCTATAAAGTAATACTAAGAGCAGAACCAGGTACACAAAGCACCCTGGCAGATGGTACCGGCAATGGCGGTTCGGCAACTATAAGCAGCAATACAAAGCTTAGCATTTTCGGAACAGGGAAGTTAACTGTTACCGGTAACGATACCGATGCTATATACAGCAAAGGTGGTGTTATCTTAAAAGAAACAGACCTTGTACTTAATGCTAAAGGAGACGGAGTAGAAACAGACTACAATGTAGATGTACTTAGCGGCACTATTACTGCAAATACTGATGGAAGCGTTATAAACGCTACTACTGTAACACGTGTAAATGGAGGCGAACTTTCTTTTATGGGTAAACAAAACGGTATAGAAACCGGTGTGTACACACAATCTGGAGGAAGACTGCTGATTAGTGGAAATGGTAACGGTATTGTAGCTTCTTCTACAGGTACAAGTGCTGCCCCCGTTACCGTATCTGACGGATATCTTTACATTAACGTGCCACAAAACGGTATTGAATCTTCAGGCAGCATAGTAACCAGTGGTGGTACTGTTATCGTAGCCGGTAATACTGCATCTGGCAAAATGGCTGTGAAACACGCAGGCGCTTTTGATGTATCTGGCGGAACACTTTTTGTTGCCGGCCCTACAAGCGGCTTGTCTTCTACGTCTACACAAAACGTTATAACTGTAAACTATCCTGCAACAATGGCTGCAAACACACTAATGAGCCTTCAAAACACTGCACTTGAAAACCTTATGGTAGTAAGGCCAGATTATGAGTATAATAGTATTACTGTATCGTCTGACCAAATAAAAGATGGAGGCATATACAGGATATTTACCGGAGGCCAGGCAGGAGGTACCCTAGAGAACTGTATGTATACCCCACTAACAGGATATACAGGTGGGCAACTGGCCGCTACCTTTACCATACAAAACAAAGTAACTGTGGTTAATGCAGAATAAGGTTTTTAGCCAACTAAAAACACTCTAACAATAAATTAATACCGCTTTGCACCTTTAGCTTTTTACAGCTATATGCGCAAAGCGGTTTATTTTTTTTCTTACTTAATAAGCCCTTTTTCTAAAAAGTACTCTACAATAGCGGTTTTCATTAATACGCTTTGCTCGCCTGCCTTGAGTACGGGCAGCAGCTCTTTTACTTTGTAGTGGGGCCAACCGTCGACATCAAAAAAATCGAACTCATAGTAGCCGTATGGCTCTAACAGCCTGCAAATGGCTATATGCATAAGGTTTACTTTTTCGTCTTTTTTAAACTTTTTATGGAATTGTCCCAGTTCCTGCACGCCTATAAGGTAGATTATAGCATCGAGGTCCAGGGTATCGCCATCGGCAAAACGTGTACTAAGTATATTTACAAGCTGTTCCCAGCGTTCTTTCAGTTGTTCATCTCTCGACATAATTCTTCGTCTGTAAGTTACATTAAACCGACAAAGATAAACCATTTGCACCGCAATAACTACTTGCTAAAAATCAGCCGGTAATGTAACTTTGCCTCCATGAAATTTATAGATATAATACTGGCAGCCCTGTTAGCATGGGGCATATTTAAAGGCGTACGCAAAGGCCTTTTCTCAGAACTGGCATCGTTAGTAGCCCTTGTTGTGGGGTTGTTTATAGCTATAAAATTCTCCGGGCTGTTTGCCGGCAGCAAGCCCGGCACAGGGGGTATTACGGTGTTTTTTATCACTTTTATAGCCGCGGTAATAGGTGTTTACCTGTTAGCAAAAGTATTTACAAAACTTGCCGAAGCCGGTGGCGTGGGCATGGTAAACCGCATTTTGGGCGGTCTTTTTGGCGGAATAAAAGTATGCCTTATTGTAAGCGTGCTGCTAAACTTTTTCCTGAAAATAAACAGCACCCATATTTTTGCCAGCGAAGGAACCCTGCAAAAATCTATTTTCTTTTACCCTGTACTCAGCGTAAGCAATTATATATTCCCGGTGCTTAAAACCTGGTTTACGTAGTACGGTGTTAACAAAGCTGATTATTGTTTTTTCATTTTCTCTATAAGCGCATCTTCATACTTCGCTTTTAGTGGAAGCACCTCTTTTGTGGCATCGTTTGGCACGGTCATGCTGAGCACGTAGTGTTTTATTTTCCAGGTTTTACCCTCTTTTTCAAGCACTCCGCTGCCACGGCAGGCTTTCATCCAGGTATCCAGCAGCTCATCAAACCAGGCGGTTTTACCATCTTTGCTAAAATACACATGGCGTTCCAGGGGCTTAAAGTCCCACGCCTTACCCTTCTCGAAATACGGCTTACTAAACGCTTCAAACGCTTTTTTGTCCCAGTTCTCTGTAGCGTCAGTACCTACATAGTGCCCATCGGCGGCTATTTTATCAAAATATCCGTTGTAGTCGGCTTTGGCAGCAGCCACGTGCCAGTCGTTTAGCAAGGTGTTTATTGCGGCAGTATCGGCTTTGGTATCAATCGGCTTTACAGGTGCTATGTACGTGTATGCGCTAAACCCAAGGGAAGCCGCCAGCAGGTAGGGAGTAAGTTTCTTCATACCGTAAATATAAAGATTCCTGTTTTATGATTATATTTAGCTGACCAAATAAAAGCCAACAAGCCATGAAAACAATTGTTATATTTTTCCTGACTGTGAGTGGGGGTTATGCTTCGGCACAACAAATTGAGCCCTTGTATAGAAAAATAACCTCTCAAGAACCCAACACCTATTACAAAGATCTTTACAATGATTTAGACCCTTTTGTAGGCACCTGGATGTATACAGATGGAAATGCATCGCTTACCATAACGTTACAGAAAAAAACACGTGTATCTCGTAATACAGTACGTAATAGGTTAAACTATACTTATTATGAAGATATGCTTGTCGGCGGCTATAAATATGTAGTAAACGGCACTACTGTGGTAAATACGCTACCGTTACTAGACAACAATTACGCCAACCGGATATATTACCCTTTATATGGAGCAGGAATAATCGGACCAAACAGTCCTTCGTGTCAGAACTGCGGCCCCGAAATACGCCGTGCGATTCTTGCTTTTGACGAACCCGACAGAGACGTATATATCATGGGCCCTGAGATGCAATTCCAACGGGTAGACGATGGCGGTGTACAAAAAGTAAAAGTGGTATTTAAACCTACTGTAACGGCAATTCCAAATTCACCAACACACACCCCCGAGTTTTCTGATTACAGTGTGCCTTTCGGTACGTACGTGCTAGCCAGGCAATAGTAGCGTAGTAAAAAACAAAAAATCCGCCCTGCATAGCGCAAGGCGGATTTTTTCATTATATAACCTATTTTACATACTTTACTTACTACAAACCAATGCTCTCATCGTGTTGTGAGAGGTCGAGCCCCATTTCTTCAGCCTCTTCCGAAACCCGTAATGGAATAAACACATTGGTTAACTTATACAGGCCTATGGCTCCAAAAAATGAGAAGATGGCTACCATAACCAGTGCCGTCATGTGGTGGCCAAATACCTCCCAACCGCCGTGCAGCAGGCTGGCGTTTTCGCCCTCGGCAAATATGGCGGTAAGTATCATACCCATAATACCCCCTACCCCGTGGCAGGCAAATACGTCGAGTGAATCGTCAAAGCTTTTCAGTTTTTTCCAGTACATCATAAGGTTGCTTACAATGGCCGATATAAACCCGAAGAAAATACTCTCGGGCACCGTTACATAGCCGGCACCCGGGGTTATGGCCACAAGCCCCACCACGGCACCTATACAGGCACCCATAGCCGAAACCTTGCGCCCGTTTATACGATCGAAGAAAATCCAGGTCATCATACACGCGGCAGAGGCAGCCGTAGTGGTAGCAAACGCCTTAGCCGCCACACCGTTTGCCGCCAGCGAGCTACCGGCATTAAACCCAAACCAGCCAAACCACAGCAAGCCTGTACCCAGCAGCACAAACGGAATGTTTGTAGGCTGGTGGTTGGCATCCTTGCGTTTGCCCAAAAACAAAGCTCCTGCAAGGGCGGCAAAACCGGCACTCATGTGTACTACGGTACCACCGGCAAAATCCTTAACGCCAAAGTAGGCGCCGAGTAGTCCGTCCGGGTACCACACCGCGTGGCACAGCGGTGTATATATTATTATAGAGAACAGGCAAATAAACAACAGGTACGATATAAACCGAACCCTCTCGGCAAAGGAACCGGTTATAAGCGCAGGGGTTATTATGGCAAACTTCATCTGGAACATGGCAAACAGCACAAAGGGTATGGTGCTGGCTATTTTGGCATGTGGGGCAAGCTCCACGTTATCAAAAAAGGCATACTGGTTTATGTTGCCTATGAGTCCGTACTCGTGGCCGCCCAGGTTAATGGTAACGGCAGAATCGCCAAAGGCAAGGCTAAAGCCCACTACTACCCACAGTATAGAAATCACGCCAAGGCAAATAAAGCTTTGCAGCATGGTAGAAATTATATTTTTTTTGCCCACCATACCGCCGTAAAAAAACGACAACCCCGGGGTCATAAGCAGCACCAGGCTCGATGAGGCCAGTATCCAGGCGGTATCGGCACCGTTTATGGCGCTTTCGGGTAAAAAATCAGTGGGGGTAGCGCATTTTATGTGATCCCAAAACAAACCTGTTATGGCTATTAATGCGGTTAGGCCAAAGGCCACATACCATCTTTTTTCGTGCTTTTTCTCCATGACGCCCTTTTATTTATGGGGTCAAAAATATAAAATTAAGTTTATTGACGCAATATACCCCCTTGCCTTTAGAGGCAGAACCGAAATATTAATAAATTATAACCCTATCAACCCCTCAATATCGAGATTTGACTTCTCATCCGTAAACTCTATACCCCACCACTCATGCCATTCGTGGTCGTCTGCAGTACTGGTATGAAAAAACAATTCAGGAAATCCCCACTGCAACGCACTAAAATATTCCCCGTCAATAAGCCTTCCACGGAGCATTTTCTCTATGTAATTTAAGCCTAGACCGCTGTTGTTTGTAAAAACTACATAACCAAATTGTTTGTAGTTACTCGCATCTCTATAGAGGTAGTTTATTTTAATGTTTTGAAGCTTCATCGTTTATCAAAAATTACATCCCTATGGTATTCCAAAAAAACTCTGCTTGGCCTATATTTTACAGGTTGTAATAATGTTGAATTTTCAATGGGTGCAAAATAGGTTGGGTAATATTCTTTGGGTTCATTTTTCTTTAACGATTGAGCTATTAAAACTTTATAATCGTTATCAAAGGAAATATAACCTTTATCAAATGCCTTATCGTACAGCGCCGAAAGGCAAATGCCATTTTCTGGGTTAAGACGTTCTTTCTCATGTTTAGACCAAGGCATTATATGGCTTGCATATAACAAATCAGGGATATCAATTCCTGTAAGCGCACACTTAGAAGAATAATTAGTAAGTATCATTTCCCTGAAAACAGATTGATTTACCCTGGTTTTTACAGCCCGCACTTTATCGTCTCCCTTTAAATCCTTAATATCAAACAGGGCTTCACTATACTTTTCCTCCAACTTTGTATGCTGCCTTTGCGCCAAAATTCGCTCACTTTCAAAAACCAAATCTTCCTGATTCTGAAAAAACCTATCCCAAATAATCTGTGTAAACTTACTTACGTTTTTTAGCCCACCTACACCCCGCTGCTGATGATAAGGGTCAATACTCGCAAAATTACCCAAACGCATAACAACTGCCGCTGGCGTGCGACCAATAAGCTGGGCGAGTTCTTTAACTTTAGGATTTCCTGTATGTGTTTTCCCAAAATCAATTTTCAAGTACAGATTAAATGCCAGTATGTATTCTTCTTCAGACCAAAAGTTTTGTTTGGCGCTCATGAGCAACAGATGTTTTAAGGTTGGACTACATATTCAAAACTACAACATTCACGCAAACATTTATATATCTGAGTCTTTGTATTTGTATGCCATAAATCCAAAACTAACTTACATCGTGCCATACAATACGGACATTCTTCGGGCTGGTCTATCGCTGAAAAAATTTCTCTATACAGTTTTGTCATAATGCAAAAATAGAATTGACACAGAAAAGAAGCAGCCTACAATTGTAAGCACAAAAAAAACCGGCTCATCACTGAGCCGGTTTTTATCTTAAAAATAGAATAAAAGTTGTGTTGCACGGGTTTAGTGCTTTCCGTGTCCGTGTCCGCGACCATGGCCATGACCACCGCCGTGCCCGTGTCCGCGTTCTTTTACCACTACCGTATTATGAACATGGTTTACCACCACCGGGCGCGGGCCGTAGGTAGCCTGTGGACCCGGGTGGTATCCGCGCGGATACTTGTTGTGGTGTGTTTTGTAATATACATAAGGCGTACCGCCGCGGTAGTCGTTTAGTACCACTTTGTAGCCGTTGTAAAAATCGTAGTTTCGGTAGCGCACGGGCACCACTGTGGTACGCACCCAAGCACCGTTTCGGGCATAAATGTATTCGCTTGTGCTTACATCATAGTACATACTAATGTCGGGCAGGTAGTAGTAGCGTACTTCGGTATATCCGGCAGGACCCCATGCAGGCGGGTTTCCTATGTTTACATTAACGGAAAGTTGGGCGTTTGCGTGGCCTGCCGCCATCAGCAGCACGGTAACCACAAAAAGTCGAATCGTTTTCATAATGGTCAAAAAAATTAAGTACGTTAGCCGTGTAAACCCCCAACGTTGATTTGACAGTAACCAAATTACGTGCCTAAGGGCAAAAGTTGTATGTTTTTGCAATCGGTTTAGCGTAACTTTAGCACTTTTATAAACCATTTCTTAATAATTACCTACAAATTTTAACAGTTACAGAGTTTAACAGGGGCTCAAATCTATCGAAAAAGGCCTTTATGTACCCGTTAGGTAAAAAAACACTATCTTTACCCACAAAAACATTTTTAGATTTAGTAACCAACGACACGTAGTGGCACGGCCACGACCTATATATATACACACTTATGGCATGTACTAGCTGTTCTTCGGGCTCCGGCGGAGCACCGAAAGGATGTAAAAATAATGGAACCTGCGGCACCGATAGCTGCAACAAACTTACCGTATTCGACTGGCTTGGTAATATGACCCTGCCGGGTGGGCAAAAACCCTTTGATTGCGTAGAGGTGCGCTTTAAAAACGGACGCAAAGATTTTTACCGTAACCACGAAAACCTTACCCTGAGCATGGGCGATGTGGTAGCCACAGAGGCTTCACCCGGGCATGATATAGGTATTGTAACCCTTACGGGCGAACTGGTAAAAATACAAATGAAAAAGAAAGGCGCTAACCCTGATGGAGAGGTGCTTAAAATATACCGAAAGGCTACACAAAAGGACATAGATATTTGGCAAAACGCGCGTAACCGCGAGGAGCCTATGAAGGTAATTGCCCGCGAAATAGCCATCCGCCTGAACCTGGAAATGAAAATTTCCGACATTGAGTTTCAGGGCGATGCGTCTAAGGCTACCTTCTATTATACCGCTAATGACCGTGTAGACTTCCGCCAGCTGATTAAAGACTATGCGCGCGAGTTCGGCATACGTATAGAAATGAAGCAGGTAGGGTTCCGCCAGGAGGCATCGCGCCTTGGTGGAGTGGGTTCTTGCGGCCGCGAATTGTGCTGTAGTACCTGGCTTACTGATTTCCGTAGCGTAAACACCAGCGCGGCGCGTTACCAGCAGTTATCGCTTAACCCGCAAAAACTTGCAGGCCAGTGCGGTAAGCTTAAATGCTGCCTTAACTATGAGCTGGATACGTACCTGGATGCGCTTAAGGAGCTTCCGGATATGGATACCCGCGTATATACCGAAAAAGGTGAGGCTATATGCCAAAAAATAGACATCTTTAAAGGCCTTATGTGGTTTGCCTATACTAATGATACTGCCCACTGGCACGTGCTTGAGGCAGACCAGGTGAAGGAAATTATTCAAATGAATAAACTAAGGGAGCCTGTTTCGTCGTTAGAGGATTATGTGGTGGAAGACGATGCAGACGAAACCGAAAAGAGCTTTATGAATGCCGTAGGGCAAGACAGCCTTACGCGTTTTGATGCCCCTAAGCGCAGGCGCAAAAAACCGCAGCGTGGCAAAGGCGAAAAAGGCGATACAACTGCCGTAGCCGAAGCCCCTGCACGCGATAACCGAAACAGGCGCAGGGACGACCGCCCGGAACGCGGCGAACGTACTGATAACAGGGAACGCAACAACAACGCACCACGTGGCGAAAGGCCGGAGCGCGGCGAACGCCGGGATAACCGCGACCGTAACAGGGAGCGCAACAATAACGCCGAAAGGCCGGAACGTGCAGAACGCGGCGAACGTACAGATCGACCGGAACGTGCAGACAACAGGGAGCGTAATAATGCGCCGCGCGGCGAAAGGCCGGAGCGTGCAGAGCGTGGCGAACGCCCGGATAACAGGGAGCGCAATAACGACCGAAATACAGAGCGCAAACCACGCCCACAACAGCAACCAAGGGATGGCGAAAACACCCAGCCAAGAGCCGAAAGTGCCGAAGGGGGTAATGATGCACAAAAGAAGAAAAAACACCATAACCGTAATAAGAAAAAACCATCGGGAGATAAAAATGGCAATGATCAAAAATAGCCTTACGGCAATAGCGGCACTGCTTTTGCTGGCATCTTGCGACGAAAAAAGGGTATTTGACGAGTATAAAGAACTCGACGGCTGGAACAAAGACAGCGTACTTACCTTTAATTATGAGTCGGCCGACACTACACAGTTGTATAACATGTTTGTAACCACGCGTACAAACAACAGCTATCCGTACAGTAATATTTTCCTTATTGTACAAATGGAAGAGCCTGGTAACAAGCGCATACAGGCAGATACCCTGGAGTACCAAATGGCCAACCCGGACGGTACCCTTATGGGCAGCGGCTTTAGCGATGTTAAGGAAAGTAAACTGTGGTACAAAGAAAACATACGCCTCCCTAAAAAAGGGAAATACAAATTCAGTATACAGCAGGCCGTACGCAAGGCTAACGAAATTCCGGGTGTACAAAAGCTGGAAGGTGTTACCGAAGTAGGACTACGAATTGAGAAAAAATAATGCATTATGGCAATGAACAACGGTAAAGAAGACTATTCGCATTACGTAAAAAAATTCTGGAAGATATTTGGCTATTCCATGCTGGGTATCTTGCTATTCTTCCTGTTGGCATCGTGGGGCGTTTTTGGTAAAATGCCCAGCTTTGAGCAGCTGGAAGACCCCAGCTACAATGTAGCTACAGAGGTAATCAGTGCAGACGGACAAACCCTGGGTAAGTTTTACATGGAAAACCGTACCCCGGTTAAGTATGCAGACCTGCCTAAAAGCCTTGTAGAAGCACTTGTTGCTACCGAAGACGAACGTTTTTATGACCACTCGGGTATTGATGCCCGCGGTACCCTAAGGGCTATTGCCACACTGGGCCGCAGCGGGGGTGCCAGTACGGTAACCCAGCAGCTGGCTAAAAACCTTTTTCACGGAGAGGGATCTAAGAACATTATAATGAGGATGATTCAGAAGGTAAAAGAATGGATCATTGCAGTAAAGCTGGAAAGGCAGTATACCAAAGAGGAAATCATAGCCATGTACTTTAACACGGTAGACTTTACCCACAACGCCGTAGGTATACGCTCGGCTACAAAAACATACTTTGGTAAAGAACCGAAAGACCTTAAGCTGGAAGAATCGGCCGTAATTGTAGGTATGCTTAAAAACCCATCGCTATACAACCCTACCCGCACCAGCGAAAAGGCTAAAAAACGCATGGAAGACCGCCGTAATACGGTATTGGCACAAATGGTTAAAAACGGCAAGCTGGACGAAGCCACTAAAGCCAAAATAGAACAAAAACACATTGTGCTGCATTACCACCCTGAAAGCCACAAAGACGGGCTTGCCACCTACTGCCGCGAATACATACGCGGATGGATGGCCACATGGGCAAAAGACCACAAAAAAGAAGATGGTAGCGAGTACGACATTTACAGGGACGGACTTAAAATATATACCACGCTTGATTCTAAACTACAACAGTATGCCGAAGAAGCGGTAAGCGAGCACCTGGCTAACCTGCAGGAGGAGTTTTTCATTAAACAGAAGAAAAACAAAAACGCTCCGTTTGTAAACATCTCTGAAGCTGAGACCAAAAAAATACTGGATCGGGCCATGCGCAACAGCGAACGCTGGAGGATAATGGAAAGCGAAGGAAAAAGCGAAAGCGAAATTATAAAGTCGTTCAGCGAAAAAACCGACATGACCGTATTTACCTGGAAAGGCGAACGCGATACTGTAATGACCCCAATGGATTCTATACGCTACTATAAGCATTTCCTGCAAACGGGTGTTATGAGTATGGAGCCACAAACCGGCTATGTAAAAGCTTGGGTGGGGGGTATTAACTACAAGTATTTTCAGTACGACCACGTAGCACAGGGTGCACGCCAGGTAGGTTCTACCTTTAAACCCATTGTATACGCTACGGCTATAGAGCAGCTGCACATGTCGCCTTGCGACACTATTATAGACGGGCCTTTCAGCATGCCAAAAGGCAAATACGGCATTGATGCCGACTGGAATCCGCAAAACTCTAACGGGCAGTACCGCGGTACCGTAACCCTTAAGCAGGCACTTGCCTACTCTATAAACACAGTATCGGCAAAGCTGATAGACAAAACAGGGCCGCAGCCCGTGGTAGACATGGCTAAAAACCTGGGTATTAGCAGTAAAATCCCGGTACAGCCAAGTATTGCCCTTGGTAGTGCCGATGTTACCGTTAGCGAAATGGTGGCTGCCTACAGTACCTTTGCAAATCAGGGTATGTATGTAAAGCCACAGCTGATTACAAAAATTGAAGATAAAAACGGTGTGGTACTTTACGAGGCCGAATCTGAAACGCATGAGGTAATGAGCAAAGACGTTGCTTATGCCGTACTAAAACTTCTGGAAGGCGTTACCGAAACAGGATCTGGCGCGCGCCTTAAATGGGGTGGTGCAGGTGGTACCGGTTACGAGCGTATGACAGGCTATCCGTATAAAATTATAAACCCTATTGCCGGTAAAACGGGTACTACACAAAACCAGAGCGACGGTTGGTTTATAGGTATGGTACCAAACCTGTGTACCGGTGTGTGGGTAGGTAACGAAGACCGCGCGGCGCACTTTAACAGCCTTATTTATGGCCAGGGTGCTACCATGGCACTGCCTATATGGGGCTTGTTTATGAAAAAAGTATATGCAGACGACAGTGTGGTATTTAAGGTATCGCAACGACCGTTTGAACGCCCTGCCAATCTGGATATTAAGGTAGACTGCTACATGAAGCCAAAAGTAAAAGATACTATTGAATCAGACAGTTTAACCGCTCCGTCTACTGATGATCTTATGAATCTTGGCGGATATTGCAAAACTTAAAAATATTTCACTCATTGTAAAAAACGCCTTCAATTGAAGGTGTTTTTTTATATATTTATACCTCAATTTTAAAATAAATTGTATGATTAATAAAAAAGTGCAGGGAGTTGAGGAAGCCCTGCAAGATATACACAATGATGTTACCATAATGCTGGGCGGTTTCGGGCTGTGCGGCATTCCGGAAAACAGCATAGCACAACTGGTTAAAAAAGGCGTAAGCGGCCTTACCTGCATTAGTAACAACGCCGGGGTAGATGATTTCGGCCTGGGCCTGTTGCTACAAAAAAGGCAGATTAAAAAAATGATATCGAGCTACGTGGGCGAAAACGCCGAGTTTGAACGCCAAATGCTTAGCGGCGAGCTGGAGGTAAAACTTACAACTCAGGGTACCCTTGCCGAAAAGTGCCGCGCAGCACAGGCGGGTATACCTGCATTTTTTACTCCTGCGGGTTATGGTACCGAAGTAGCCGAAGGTAAAGAAGCACGCGAGTTTAACGGTAAAATGCACATATTGGAACACGCGTATAAAGCTGACTTTGCTATTGTAAAAGCATGGAAAGGTGACGAAGCGGGTAACCTTATTTTTAAGGGAACTTCTAAAAACTTTAACGCCGTTATGGCGGGTGCAGCAAAAATTACCATTGCAGAAGTGGAGGAACTGGTACCTGCCGGAACGCTGGACCCTAACTTTATTCACGTACCGGGGATTTTTGTACAGCGCATTTTCCAGGGAGAAAAATATGAGAAACGTATTGAGCAACGTACCACCAGAAAACGTAACTAACAATGGCATTAGGTAAAGAAGATATTGCAAAGAGAATAGCCCGCGAAGTAAAAGACGGTTATTTTGTAAACCTTGGTATTGGTATACCTACACTGGTAGCTAATTACGTTAGGGAAGACATAAGTGTAGAGTTTCAAAGCGAGAACGGCGTACTGGGCATGGGGCCTTTCCCTTTTGAGGGTGAGGAAGATGCCGATGTTATTAATGCCGGTAAACAAACCATAACTACCCTGCCGGGCGCATCGTTTTTTGATAGTGCTACCAGCTTTGGCATGATTCGTGGGCAGCACGTAGACCTTACCATACTGGGTGCCATGGAGGTTGCCGAAAATGGCGACATAGCCAACTGGAAAATCCCCGGAAAAATGGTAAAAGGTATGGGTGGCGCTATGGACCTGGTAGCCAGCGCCGAAAACATTATTGTGGCCATGATGCACGTAAACAAAGCTGGCGAAAGCAAACTGCTTAAACGCTGCTCGTTACCACTTACCGGCGTGGGCTGCGTAAAAAAAGTGGTTACAGAGCTTGCCGTACTTGAAATTGTACCCGAAGGCTTTAAGCTACTGGAACGTGCACCGGGGGTAAGCGTGGAAGATATTAAAAACGCTACAGAAGGCAACCTGATTATTGAAGGCGAAATCCCGGAAATGGTTATCGACTAAACACATATAATGAACAAAGAATACAACAACATACGCATCCTCCATCTTGATACAAACCATCCGGTTTTGTGGAACGGACTGGAGGATGCCGGTTTTATAAACGAAGGCGATTATAAAAGCACCAAGGCCCAAGTAGAAGATAAGATAGCCGGGTATAACGGTATTGTTATCCGCAGCAGGTTTAAAATAGACCGCGCTTTTATAGACCGCGCTACTAACCTGAAATTTATAGCCCGTGTGGGTGCCGGGCTGGAAAGCATTGATTGTGATTATGCCTTGAGCAAAGGTATCCATCTTATTGCCGCGCCTGAGGGCAACCGTAACGCCGTGGGCGAACAGGCACTGGGCATGCTCCTGAGCCTGTTTAATAACCTGAACAAGGCGGACCGCGAAGTACGGGATGGCTACTGGATACGCGAAGGCAACCGCGGGCATGAGCTCGAAGGCAAAACCGTGGGCATTATAGGTTACGGAAACATGGGTAAAAGCTTTGCTAAAAAGCTGCGCGGTTTTGATGTGGAGGTACTATGCTATGATATTAAAGATGGCGTGAGCGATGCCAATGCAACACAGGTCTCGTTACAGGAATTAAGGCAAAAGGCCAATGTGGTTAGCCTGCATACCCCTTGGACTCCGGAAACTGACAAAATGATAAACGCAGATTTTATAAACGCGTTTGCCAAGCCGTTTTGGTTTATAAATACGGCAAGAGGAAACAGCGTTGTTACCGCCGATTTAGCCAATGCGCTTAAATCCGGGAAGGTGTTGGGTGCCGGACTTGATGTTTTAGAATACGAAAAATCATCGTTTGAAACCCTGTTTAGCGGTGGCGATATACCGGAGGCGTTTCAGTATTTACTGGATTCTCCTAATGTATTGCTTACACCACACATAGCTGGGTGGACTTTTGAAAGCCATGAACGCCTGGCACAGGTTATTGTAGATAAGATAAAAGCGGTGTTCTAATTGTTGTTAAAAGAAGCTGCTTTCCTTAAAAATTTTATATTTTAGTACGTACAACAGGAGCAACCGAAAATCCTTAACAGAGTAGGACAAACCAACAAAATAAACCTATGATTAACTGGTACTTAAAAGTAGTTAGGGATAACTACGCAAATTTTTCAGGAAGGGCACGCAGGGCAGAATTTTGGAATTTTATTATATGTAATATTGTTATCACACTGTTACTAAGCCTGCTAATATTTATTTTAGATGATACAGGTATCAAAATGTACATTGCTTACGCCTTAGTTACATTTTTGCCATTAGTTGCGGCTACAGTAAGGAGACTGCATGACACCAATAAAAGCGGCTTGTATATATTGGTGGGATTTATACCGGTTGTGGGAAGCATTTGGCTGCTTATATTATTAGCTGCAGACGGCAACTACGGCCCAAACAATTATGGCCCCGACCCTAAAGTTGAAGATTATTATACAAATGGAATAAGTACAAAACAGTACTAAAACAAAATAGCCCCAAATGGGGCTATTTTGTTTTATATCAATTGTGGTAGTATTATATACCGTCTTCTCCTCTTTCGGCTACCTTGCGCTCCAGCTCGGCCTGGAACTCCTCCATAACAGGTTTTACCGTACTTTCGGGCAGGTCTGCTATGCGTATGTACATTAACCCGTCTACAGCATTGTTAAACAGTGGATCTACGTTAAAGGCAATAACGCGCGCGTTTTGCTTTATGTACTTTTTAATCAGTACCGGCAGGCGCAGGTTACCCGGCTCTACCTCCTCTATTATTTTATCAAACTTATTAAGGTCGGCTTCCGCTTCGTTAAACACAAAGTCTTTATCATCGTCCTTAAGCTTTACCTTATACTCTTTTTTAGGGTGAATGTACTGCGCTATATACGGGTCGTAATAGTGCGATTTCATAAACTCTATCATAAGCGACTTACTAAAATCGCTAAACTGGTTGCTTATACTTACACCGCCTATAAGGTATTTATGTTCAGGATAATGCAGTGTGGTATGTACCACGCCTTTCCATAACAGGAATAAAGGCATAGGTTTTTGCTGGTAGTCTTTTACAATAAAGGCACGCCCCATTTCTATAGACTTACTCATCATATCATAAAGCTCGGGCTCAAAACGGAACAGGTCGTGCAGGTAAAAACCGTCTATGCCGTACTTTTTGTAAATCTGCGCCCCCAACCCCATACGGTAAGCACCTGCCACACGCTTGGTATCATCGTCCCAAAGGAACATGTGGTGATAGTATTTATCGTACTGATCCAGGTCTAACGATTCGTTAGTACCCTCTCCTACCTCGCGGAACGTAATTTCGCGAAGACGGCCCAGTTCATGCAGTATGTTTGGTATTTTATCTGCCTGGACAAAAAACACCTCATAGTTTTTGCTTTGCAGCAGTCGGGTTTCCTGTTTGCGCAGTTCGGCTATTTCGGCCAGTATTTTATCCTGGTTTGCAGGCAGGGCTATTTTCTTAGGCTCTTTAGTCAGCTTTAGGTTAAGGTTAGCCGTATCCAGTAGTTTAGACTCTTTTTGAAACGGATTAGCCAGCATATAGGTTTTACGGCGCAGGAACTCACCAAAGTCGGCTGCCGTTTCATACTCGGCTTGTTCTGCAGGCGAAATAGGCTTACCTATACGCACCTTAATAACACGGCGTTTTTGTGTTAGCAGTTCGCTTGGCAGTTTTGCAGTACGCAGGGTATCGCTAATTTGCGAAAGCCAGTAAAACAGGCGGCTGTTTTTAGCATGGAAGTAAATGGGCACTACCGGCACCTGGGCTTTTTTTATCAGCTTTATGGCACCTTCTTCCCATGGTTTATCTACAATCAGCTTATCATCTTTATAGGTACTAACCTCTCCCGCAGGAAAAATCCCCAGTGGGTGGCCGTCTTTAAGGTGGCGCAGGGCATCTTTAATCCCGGCAACACTGCTCTTAGCGTCTTTGTGGGTTTCAAACGGGTTAACCGGCATTACATACGGCTTAAGAGGCTCTATGCGGTGCAGTAAAAAGTTAGCTATAATCTTAAAATCAGGCTGCCTTTCTACCATAAGTTTAAGCAACAAAATACCATCAATACCGCCCAGCGGGTGGTTAGATATGGTAATGTACGGACCGGTTTTCGGCAGGCGCTTAAGGTCTTCCTCGGGTATCTCAAATTTAATCTGGAACTCATCCAGAAGCGAATTAAGAAACTCCAGGTCGCTAAGGTGCTTGTTCCTGTCGTAAATTTTGTTCATGGTGTCTATTTTCAGGATCTTCATAAGAAGCCATCCTGAAAAGGTCCCTAAAAATCCGTACTTATCTGTTTTAATTGCTTTTGCAACCTCTTTAGGGGTAACTAAACTCATCTACTTTCGTGTGTTTCGGGCAGGGCACAAAGATAACAATTATAGTAACACTACAGGGTAAAAACTTTCCCCCTTACAAAGAATCATTCTAAGTAATTGCCCTTATGCCTTTTGCCTTACATTATTTTGTTAACAAAACTTTGGTGGTAAAATTCTGCCAAAGCAGCAAACCCCGTGCCAGTAACAACAATCTGCAACTACAAATACAAAAAATAGTATCTTTACCTTATGAATACGCTGCTACACATAGATAACCTCACAATCTCGGCCCGAAAGCAGGGCCAATGGACACCCATTGTAAAAGGAAGCAACTTTACGTTACATCAAAATGAAGTACTGGGGATAGTGGGCGAATCAGGCAGCGGTAAATCAGTTACTTCACTTGCGTTGATGGGATTGTTGCCAAAGGGTATACTACAAATTACCGCGGGCAGCATTACTTTTAACGGGACTGATGTTTCGGTTTTAAGCCAAAAAGAATTACGGAAACTGCGTGGGGGAGAAATCAGCATGATTTTCCAGGAACCCATGAGTTCCTTAAACCCATCGTTAAAGTGTGGTTTTCAGGTAGCCGAAATTTTGCAGGAGCATACAAAACTTTCTGACGCTGAAATTAAAGCGAAAGTACTGGAGCTGTTTAACAAAGTAAAACTACCTAACCCGGAGGCCATCTACAACCGATACCCGCACGAAATTTCGGGTGGGCAAAAACAGCGCGTTATGATAGCCATGGCTATAGCCTGTAACCCAAAAATACTTATTGCCGACGAGCCCACCACAGCGCTCGATGTTACGGTACAAAAAGAAATAGTACTACTGCTTAAAGAGCTACAGCAGCAAACCGGGATGAGCATTATTTTTATTTCGCATGACCTGTCATTGGTTAGCGAAATAGCAGACCGTGTAGTGGTTATGTATCGTGGCGAAATTGTGGAGCAGGGTACTGCAAGCGAAATTTTTGCCAACCCGCAGCACACCTACACAAAAGCGCTTATAAGTTCGCGCCCATCGTTAGATGTACGGCTAAAGCGCCTGCCTACCATTCAGGATTTTTTAAATAATACTGTTAACACCACCTAGGTTACCCCTGCACAAAGTGCCGAAAACCATAAAAAAATGTACCG